>NZ_JAUBUN010000006.1:197029-213570 GCF_036702665.1 Microcoleus sp. Aus8_D2 | reverse complement strand
GAGGACTTTAGTCCGCAAAAAAAGAGAGGACTGAAGTCCTTACTACGAACCTAATTACGAACCTAATAACGTTCGTAGTGAGGACTTTAGTCCGCAAAAAATGAGAGGACTGAAGTCCTTACTACAAACCTATTGCGTTCATTTAACTAAAATCCATTGAGCGATACTGAAAATGCTAGCACCCAAACCCGCGGCGATCGGGATTGTTACCACCCAAGCCGAACCAATTGACTGCAAAGTTTGCCAGCGTACCGATTTCCAACCTTTAATCACCCCGACTCCCACAACTGCACCAACTAAAGCGTGGGATGTCGAAACCGGCAAACCCAAGCGAGATGCTAATAATACTGTGGTAGCTGTGGCCAATTCCGCGCAAAATCCGCCGCTGGGTTGCAGTGCGATGATGTTTTCGCCGACTGTGGCGATTACTTTTTTGCCCCAGATGGCTAAACCGATGACTATTCCTGTACCCCCGAGGACTAAAATCCACAGGGGAACCCTGAAATCTTCTAGAGGAAAGGAACCTGTGCGCTGGATGTACGCGATCGCAGCTAAAGGCGCAACCGCATTCCCTACGTCATTGGAACCGTGTGCAAATGCTACAAAACAAGCACTCAAAACTTGAAATCTCGCCATCTGTCGCTCGATCGCAGAATGGCGAGGAGAGGAGGAGAGGGGGAGATGGGGAGAGGGGGAGAGGGGGAGAGGGGAAGAGGGGGAGGGGGGAAGAGGGGGGGATTGGGATAATATTCCGTCGGGCTTCTTCTTTCTATCCGTTACATCCGTTACATCCGCTACAAAATCCGCTGCCGAACCTTCCTTGTCTAACTTTTGCCAGCTATTGAGCGAAAGCCCGATCGCCCCAATACTCCCGATAGCAATTACAATATCGTGAATTGGCAGATTCCAGCCAAATCGATCGCGTGCGAAGTCGATCGCCCCTGTTTGCACCAAAGCCACATCAACAACAGACGGTAATACAATTATCCCAAATACGCTCAGCAGGGCTGCACTCAGCCAAGGTATCCACTCGCGCAGTTGAAATAGAGGATCGGGG
Source organism: Microcoleus sp. Aus8_D2 (assembly GCF_036702665.1). Lineage (NCBI taxonomy): Bacteria > Bacillati > Cyanobacteriota > Cyanophyceae > Oscillatoriales > Microcoleaceae > Microcoleus > Microcoleus sp. Aus8_D2. Next base: position 212,513 of record NZ_JAUBUN010000006.1, on the reverse strand, counting down.
CGATCGAGAATCCAATGCTTCACCCCACTGTAAAATAGGGCGGCTAAAGCACCGCTAGCAAAAGGTGTCGCCACCCAAGTTAACGATATCCTGCCGATTATCGGCCAATCAACCGCATGAATTCCCGCTGCTACCCAGCTAAAACCTGCGATCGCGCCCACCACCGCATGGGATGAAGAAACCGGCAAACCTCGACTGGTAGCAATTTGCAGCCACAACCCGCAAGCTGCTAGCACTGACACCATCCCGATTAAAAATACCTGCGGTTTTGCCACAAACACTTCTGCATTCACAACTCCTGTTGCAAGAGTTTCGGAAACTCCTTGCCCGAACAGCACTGCACCGGAAAACTCCAGTATCCCTGCAACAATTATTGCTTGTCGCAGCGTCAGCGCCTTCGAGCCTACCGATGTCCCCATTGAGTTCGCCACATCGTTAGCCCCCAAGTTGGCGGCGACGTACAAGGCTAGCGCGGCGATCGCCCCAAGTTGCAGAAATACGACCTCAGAAGTATTTAACATAGAAGTTTTTTGACATAAATCTGGCAGTTCGATATATGATAAGGGATTGTGAGTTTTGGAAAATCCCATGAAAGGCGCAGAAATAATCCGCTCGATCGAGACGGAAGAAATAAATAGAGTCAAGGTAGAACTAAATAAACAGCTCCCCGAAATTTACGTAGGCGACACCGTGCGCGTCGGCGTGAGAATTAAAGAGGGCGCGAAAGAACGGGTTCAACCCTACGAAGGCACCGTGATTGCCATGCGGAACGGTGGCATTAATGAAACAATTACCGTGCGCCGCGTGTTTCAAGGCGTCGGCGTGGAACGGGTGTTTTTGATTCACTCGCCCCGCATCGCGACTGTCCAAGTCATGCGTCGCGGTAAAGTCCGTAGAGCCAAACTTTACTACCTGCGCGATCGCGTCGGCAAAGCAACTCGCGTCAAACAGCGGTTCGATCGCTCCCTGTAGGAATGCACCCAGCTTCCTATTGGTGAGAGAGAAAATGGGAAATTGAAAAATTCAAAAAAAGTTTCCCATTTCCGAGCACACTGTGTTAAAATAGAAATCTAGAGGTTAAGCGAGTTTAAGCAAACCTCACCTGTGCGCTCTTAGTTCAGTTGGTAGAACGCAGGTCTCCAAAACCTGATGTCGGGGGTTCAAGTCCTCCAGGGCGCGCTGAATCACCAAAATTTTAATTCTGCCCGAAAGCGCCCGGATTATTGGCTGGAAACAGCCGAAACCGCAGACTTTCGGGTAGAATTAATTTTTGTGGGCGGTTCGCAACAAAGGCCATCAACAAATGCTCGGTGTAGCTTCTCGATCGTCTGTGAGGGCGATCGTCGGCACATACATCGTAGATGGGTTGAGCTTGTAAAAAAGTGCTGCTTTGGATTTGAGATTTTGGACTTGGGCGTAAGTGGTTAGTGTCAAAAAATCAGATAGCCGCGAGCCACTCACAAAATCTAAAATCTAAAATCTGAAATCTAAAATCGCAAGGGGGATTCGATCGTGGCGAAAAAAGACGAAGCTCAAGAAACTCAAGAAATGACTGCGCCGGGGTTCGACCCTGCGGGTTTTTTTAAGGACACTAAAGAAGAACTCGATAAAGTGGTTTGGCCGAGCCGCCAGCAGCTAATTAGCGAGTCTTTAGCCGTGCTTTTGATGGTAATCCTCTCAGCCAGCCTGATCTATTTGGTGGATAACTTCTTTAACTGGGGCGCAGGAAAGGTGTTTGGGCCATGACTTTTGCATCAGAAGAATCTGATTATTCCACAGAAGCGACGGGACAGGCAGCATCGCCAGATGTGCCGGAGATTCAGGCTCGCTGGTATGCTGTTCAGGTGGCCTCAGGCTGCGAGAAGCGCGTGAAGGCAAACTTGGATCAGCGGATTCAAACTTTGGATGTTGCCGATCGCATCGTTCAAGTCGAAATTCCGCAAACTCCGGCGATCAAAGTCGGCAAAGACGGTTCCAGGCGTCAGTCAGATGAGAAAATCTTCCCCGGGTACGTACTCATCCGTATGTTTATGGACGAGGATACGTGGCAGGTGATTAAAAATACCCCGAACGTAATTAATTTTGTCGGGGCAGAGCAGAAACGCCGCTACGGGCGCGGCAGGGGTCACGTCAAACCGCTACCTCTGAGTCATTCGGAAGTAGAGCGGATCTTCAGAAGCGCTCAGGAATCAGAACCAGTTGTCAAAGTATCGATGGCGACAGGAGACCACGTTGTGGTACTTTCCGGGCCATTTAAGGATTTTGAAGGTGATGTGATAGAAGTTAGCCCGGAACGGAACAAGCTCAAAGTTTTACTCTCGATTTTTGGGCGCGATACGCCTGTAGAATTAGAGTTCAATCAGGTTCAGAAACAGAACTAACTAATGGCAAAGAAAGTTGTTGCAGTAATTAAGTTGGCGATTACAGCGGGAAAAGCCAACCCAGCTCCTCCGATCGGCCCGGCCTTGGGTCAGCACGGCGTCAATATTATGATGTTTTGCAAGGAGTACAATGCTAGAACCGCAGACCAAGCAGGTCTCGTGGTTCCGGTAGAAATTTCGGTTTTTGAAGACCGCAGTTTTACATTTATTCTCAAAACCCCGCCGGCGTCGGTTTTGATTCAAAAAGCTGCTGGCATTCCTAAGGGATCCGGCGAACCTAATCGCAAGCAAGTAGGGACAATCACACAGGCTCAGTTGCGAGAAATCGCTGAAACTAAGATGCCTGACCTTAACGCTAATGATGTTGAAGCTGCTATGAAAATTGTAGCGGGAACAGCTAAAAACATGGGCGTGGCGATCGCTGATTGAAGTCAGTTGACAGTTGTCAGTTGATAGTTGACAGTTGTCAGTTGATAGTTGTCGGTAATTCCCGATATAGCAGCTCAAGTCTTCAATCTAAAATCCAAAATTCCAAATTCTAAGTCGATTCAGGGGGAGAAGCAAAGCTTCGCTAGGAATCGCAAATGTTTTAGATTTGAAATGAGCGAAACGGTTCAATCTCAAATCGAAAAATGGAAAATCTCAAATCTACTAACCCCAAAAAAAACAATGGCAAAGAAAGTATCGCGAAGACTGCAAGAACTTCAAAAGAAAGTTGAAGAGAGACCTTACCTACCGCTGGAAGCTCTGCAACTTTTGAAAGAAACAGCAACCGCTAAGTTTGGCGAATCTGCTGAAGCTCACATCCGTTTGGGAATTGACCCGAAATATACTGACCAACAGTTGCGGACAACTGTATCGCTGCCAAAAGGCACTGGTCAAATAGTCAGAATTGCGGTGATTGCTAAGGGCGAAAAAGTTAAAGAAGCTCTGAATGCCGGCGCAGATATTGCTGGTTCTGAAGAGTTGATCGAGGAAATTCAAAAAGGCATGATGGACTTCGATTGCCTGATTGCTACTCCAGACGTGATGCCGTTGGTGGCAAAATTGGGTCGGTTGTTGGGCCCGCGCGGCTTGATGCCTTCTCCGAAAGGTGGTACGGTGACGACTGACATTGCTCGGGCGATTAACGAGTTCAAAGGTGGTAAACTAGAATTCCGTGCCGATCGCACAGGCATCGTTCATGTTATGTTTGGCAAGGCAGCTTTCTCAGCCGAAGATTTGCTGGTAAACCTTCATGCTTTGCAAGAAACTGTTGACCGCAACCGTCCTTCTGGTGCCAAAGGTCGCTACTGGCGCAGTTTGTACATATCCGCAACCATGGGCCCATCGATCGAAGTCGATATCAGTGCCCTGCGCGATACCAAACTTGATGCTGCGTAGAAAGTATTGATCCGAAGGCAGAAGTAAAAGACAGCTTCGGTTGTCTGTGTAAATCTCTCATATCAATTTTTTATGAGGCTGCTCCCGAATCTGATCCCCCTAACCCCCCTTAATAAGGGGGGGACAAGATTTCTATCAAAGTCAACCCCTACTCCCCTTATTAAGGGGGATTTAGGGGGATCGGAATATGTGCAACTTCACATTAAATTGGTATCAGGAAATTTGCATGATACCCTTGCTAATGTCTGCCGGATGGTGATAGTATAATCAAAAATCCATAAGCTGAAGACCGCAGGTGCTTAGCGCTTAATTTCCTGCCGAGGCCCAAGAAATAAAAACTCAAGAAAATCAATTAAAAAGTTCTATCTTTTAATTCCTAATTCTTAATTTTTAATTCTCTGCCCCGGCTATAAGGTTGGGGTTTTTGATTGGCAGTTTGAGATCCTAAAAGGAGGTGAAATTAGTATGGGCAAAAGTTTAGCAGTAAAAAATGAGATTATTGCAGACCTCAAGCAAACCTTGAGCGAATCTCAACTGGTAATCGCGATCGACTACAAAGGCTTAACTGTTGCTGAAATCACAGATTTGCGGCGGCGTTTGCGTCCGAAAGGCAGCAGTTGCCAAGTAGCAAAAAACACGCTGATGCGCATTGCTGTTGAAGGCAATGAAACATGGCAGCCGATACAGGAATTGCTGACTGGTACGTCGGCATTCATGTTCGTGCAAGAAGATATTGGCGGCGCGATTAAAGCTTACCAAGAATTCCAAAAAGCTTCCAAGAAGACAGAACTTCGCGGCGGCGTCATGGAAGGACGGGTACTGAAAGAAGCTGATGTTAAAGCATTAGCGGATCTGCCGTCGAAGGAACAACTCATGGCTCAAATTGCTGGCGCTATCAACGGTGTCGCAACCAAGTTGGCTGTGGGTATCAATCAAGTTCCTACTTCGATCGCGCGCGGTATCAAAGCTTATGCTGAAAAAGACGGTGATTCGACAGAAGCACCAGCAGAAGCAGAAGCAGAAAGCGTATCTGCTTAGATAGTTTTGAGTTTTGAATTTTGAGTTTTGAATTGAGAAATCTCGAACTAGAAAATCACAACTGACAACTGACAACTGACAACTGACAATTAATCAAATCGAACTAGGAGTTTAACGAATGTCTACTGCAACCGACGAAATCTTAGAAAAACTGAAGACTCTGACTTTGCTCGAAGCATCTGAATTGGTCAAGCAAATTGAAGAAGCTTTCGGCGTCAGCGCTGCTGCTCCTGTAGGCGGCATGATGATGATGGGCGCTCCGGCTGCTGCTGCTGAAGAAGTAGAAGTACAAACTGAATTCAGCGTAATTTTGGAAGAAGTTCCTGCTGACAAGAAAATCGCCATTCTGAAGGAAGTCCGCGCAATTACCGGTTTGGGCCTGAAAGAAGCGAAAGACTTGGTAGAAGCCGCACCTAAAGCAGTTAAGGAAGCTATTGCTAAGGAAGCTGCTGAAGAAATGAAGAAGCAGCTTGAAGCTGTGGGCGCCAAGATTTCTATCAAGTAGTCATAGACTGTAGCCGACAGGTTTTTACCTGTCGCTATGTGACCTCAGTTTGCTGTGCAGACTGAGGTTTTTTTGGGTTAGTTAAAGCGTATTGAGATATTTCGATATGCAAGAAAATAACTAAGGAATGAAAATTAAATAAATTAAGCGATTTGCTTGTTACCAGGCTCTGCCTGGTAACGCAGATATTGAGGCTCTGCCTCGTTTTACTTCGCAGCTTATAGTAAAAAGGATTATAGGAGGTGTTTAAGTTATTAAATTTTCGTTCCTAAATTCAATTTAGACAACAATTCTTTACATATTCTTGAAAAACAGAAGACAATTTAAACAAGATTTTATCCTCTTTTATTTTCGTTACTAAATACCTTTGTTGTAAAGACTGTAAACCATTAATTAAATCCATTGATGATAAATCTAAACTCTGTCTTAAATATTCTCTGGATAGAGGTTGATTAAACTTACTTAATTCTAAAACAAGTTGCTGTTCTATAGGTGATAGTTTGTTAAATAACTGGTTAAAATTATCTTGCATATTTTTGGTAATAATCAAGCTATTATCCGCTAAAAACTCAGCAACATCCCCATCAAAAATCTTTTTGATTGAAATAGCAATACTTTTTAAATAAACCGGATTACCCTCATATAAATTAATTAACTTTAACCAACTATCCTCATTTTTTAATCCTGTACCTTTCAGAATCTCCACATCATCTAAACCTGATAACTCTAAAGACTTAATAGGATATAATTTTTCATCTAAACACTGCATTTCTGCACATTGTTCTTGACTAATTAAAATTACATGACTCTGATGTTCAGTTTCTGTAATCATGGTGAACAAGTTTTGATAATCTTGATATTCAGACTTATATTGTCCCGCCAATTGACCAGGAATAAAGATATTATGAACATCATCAAGAATAATCCAACATTTTTTGTCTCTCAAAATATCTAATAATTGTTTTAACTTATCATCTATAGTTTCTTTAGCTTCTTGTTTACAAGCATTCAATAAATCATTAACCAATAACTCTAAAGGTTTAGGAAATTTTAGGCTTCTCCAGATAATTACTTCAAATTCTTGTAGATTGAGATCGACAAACCTTTTAACTAGAATAGTTTTACCAATTCCACTCGATCCCAATACTGAGGTTAAACGAGTATTTTGATTTAAGATCCAATTAGAAATAGTTTTAAGTTGAGATTCTCTTGCGTAAAAATTGATGATTTGAGGAGCTACGGTTAAATCGCGATACTTTGATTGATTATGGCTTTCTTGATGTTTGTCGTTATATTGATAAGGAGATGAACAAAAGCTAAAATTATTACTGCTTTGTATATTAATAAATTGGGATGATGTTAATTGTAATCTTTCAAATGTAGAACGAAAATTAGTTTTTTTTATATCCTCACCCAATATTTCAGATAAAAGTTGCCATAATTCAGCACCTACATCACCTACATGATTTTTAGTGACATAGCACTTCTGGGCGATATCATCATAGGTTTGTCTTTCCCAAGTCCCCTCAACTACAGCCCTTTGAACATCATCTAGATGCTTTCCAGTTCGTTCAACCACTAGGCGATCGACAAATTGTAACAGTTGGCTTACATTCATCAAAGCTATACATGATAAAGGTTTTAGCCATTATAGCTGAATTCACTCCTATTTTTTCCTATCTTTTCCTATTTTTTGCTTAATATTGTGTAACAAAACTCCAGTTGAAATCCGAGTTTTTCCGATCGCACTCCCATCTTTAATTTTGGTATGCTCTTAAATCGAACACAGGCTTAAAAAGTCGTGCTTTTTCCGTTGTTGATAATTTTTTAGGAGCATTACTAAAATGACACAAGCAAAAGAAGGATTACTCACTGATACTGATTCACAAAATGATTGTATCGTTCTCGATATTGAAGAATTTGACTTAAGTGACTTAGATTCACTCAAAAACACAGCACTTGGTAATATTTTGGAAAAAGATTTTTATCCCAGTTCATCTGGTCATGGTAAACATTCTAGCCATTCTTCTCATGGTAAGTATACTAAAGGTACTTGGTAATATTCAATCATAACAAGGTTAAATAGTATTAAATAGCTACGATTTACCCCGAATAGTAGCTATTTAATTTAGACATAAGTTAAATAATTCATGAATAGATGATAGAGTTATGACTGAATTTGTACCTACACCCTTGGGTTCACTTGTTTGTAAAATAGTATCACGTTGCAATCTTAACTGTGATTATTGCTATATGTATCAACATAGCGATCAAAGTTGGCAACAGCAACCGTTGAAAATGTCAGAAGCAACTATTACACAATTAGGTAAGAGAATTGAGGAACATACCACTAAACATCAAGTATCAGAATTTTCTGTTATCATGCACGGTGGAGAACCTCTCTTGGCGGGATTAGATTATATTAAAATATTTCAAGAAATTATCACGAAAAATGTTCCTAAGATTAAATTAGAATTTGGCATACAAACTAATGGAGTTTTGTTAAATAATGAAATATTAGATTTTTGTTTTTCTAATAATATAAAAATAGGCTTAAGTATGGATGGCTATCAAGAAGCCAATGATTTGCATCGCTTAGATCATCAAGGTAAATCTTCATTTTCTAGTTTGGAAAATACTCTTCAATTATTAAGTAGCGATCGAGGACGTAAAATATGGACTGGTTTTTTATGTGTGATCGATATCAACAACGATCCTGAAAGAGTATATTCGTATTTATCACAACATAAGCCTCCTTTTATTGATTTTTTATTCCCTTTACATCACCACGATTTAAGACCTCTTGGTAAAGAACAATCTCTTGATGTAAGCCCTTATGCAGATTGGTTACTTAAGATTTTTAATATTTGGTATCATCAAAAACCTCAAACAATCCGAATCAGGAAATTTGAAGAAATTATTTCGCTAATGCTAGGATTGCAAGGGAATTCAGAAGAATGGGGTTTAAACCCTGTTGATTTTGCTGTTATTGAAACCAATGGTGATATTGAAGCAGTTGATTCTTTGAAAGTTACTTATCCCGAAGCTACCAAGTTAGGAATGAATTTATTTACCCACAGTTTTGATGATATTTTTGATTCCCCAAAGGTTATTGAACGTCAAGAAAAGTGGCAATATTTGAGCAAAGATTGTCAAGAATGTAACTTAGTTAAAGTTTGTGGTGGTGGTTATCTTCCCCATAGATACTCTAGCGAAAATTACTTTCAAAATCCATCAGTGTATTGTTCCGATCTCAAAAAACTGATTACTACAATTCGCCGAGAAGTGATTGAAGATTTGCAAACAATAAAGAATAAAAAGCTTCCTGCTGTTTAGTCAAACTTCGTCTTATTAAATTAGGGTTAGTGCAATGAAGATTAAGCTGGATATTAATACGATCAAAAACTTTGTTTCTCCTGCGGGGGCTTCCGATCCATTAGTTAAAGTAATTTTTTTGGCAGAATATCATAGAACTTTGCTAAGGTTAAGTAATCTCAATCAAAAACTGCAATCAGAATCACCTGATTTAATTAATCGTACCAAATTTTATCAATCTTTTGAGTTGGTCAAATCTTTTTCTAAAAATGCCCAAAGAAAAATTTTACGCTATCCATCTTTTAGTTTTTGGTTAGATACTGCTTGGCAATTAGTTAACCGAAAAGCTCATATTCTGTTTCCAGAAATGCACATTAAGTTTCATCTAGAATCTTTTCAAAAGTTTATTTTAGCAATGGCAAAATATGACAAGATAGAAAATATTGAGTGTTTTTTATATACAGATCATGCTGGAATTATTGCCATACCCGGAACAGGAATTTATTTACAGCATCCTCAGCATATTGCCTTTCAAAGATTGCGTTTTGTTACCACAACTAATGATAGTTTTCATATTTATACAGATGGTAATCAAAATTTGGAGATGATTCAGAATGAAATACCTCATCTAAATAATGGGATTGAATTAAATGGTTTTGATAGTGATTTACATTTAGGAGGTCGCTATGATTGGAATTTTGAGGAGTTAACACCAACTTCCACTATTAAATGGTTATCTAGTTTAGAGGAAGCTTGGTTTTGGATAGATAGTTGTTCAACTTTATTAGCAAGTGAACTGTTAATGGGAGTACAATCTTTAGTTCCAGTACATTCTCATGCTATTGATGTTCATAGAAGTCAGACATTTCGAGAAATACCCGGACTTCTCGTTTTATCTTGGATGCCAGATACCTCAGTCATAGTAGAAGCTTTAGTCCATGAATATCATCATCATAAACTTAATGCTTTATTAAATTTAGATCCAATCATTGTAGAAGGTAGTCCTGAAGCAATTTATTATTCTCCTTGGCGTGACGATCCTCGACCTCTCAGTGGTATTTTGCAGGGAATTTATGTCTTTCAAGCTGTTTTAGAATTTGGGCATAAAATTCTGAAAACAGATATACCTATTTTACAAGAAAAGCGTTTACAACAAAGAGTATATACTGCTAAACAACAACTGCTAACTGCACTTAAAGTTTTCAAAACAAATGCAGAATTTTCTTTGATTGGTCAAGGCTTGATTGAAGCAATAGAAGAAAATATCGATCGAGTTGAACCTGAAATTTCTCAAACAGAAAAACAACTGATTGACGTTAGATTAAAAGAACATCAGCAGAAATGGGAAGCGGCAAATCCTAATTTAATCGGGACACAAATCTTGCCAATTCAAGTATCTATTGATTTGGCAAATACTGACAACAATACAATATTGAATCAATCATGTAAATGGCTAGGAATTACACCAAATATTGATTTACGTCCCTTAACTTATCTGAGACAACCATTCGATCCAATTCTTGAGACTTTAGTGGCTGTTTACCACGATCGAGGCTTAAAAGAATTAGAAGACATATTAAAAGAAACTCAGTTGGGAACTTCTGTTTTATTGGACTTAATATGTGGACATACTGCTTATCTCAATCACGACTATCAGCAAGCAGCAGAATTTTATCAAAGTTGTATTGAGCAATATCCTAATGCTCCTTATTTTTGGCAATGTTTTATGTTTGCATTAAGACATTTAAACCTGTTAGACGATTACGAGTTAATCTTAATTAATCTAGATAAACTTGTTGCCAATAGTTTAGAATTCAAAAAAATAATCCGCCAAAAATCAACCTCTGAAAATAAAGTTCAAATGATGGTTAAATTAGTTAAAACATTAGTTAATTAAAAATTTTATGAATATAGCAATTTTGAGCAAATACTTAGTAAATAGTCCTTTTAGCAAATACCTTGAGATATTTCCTGATGGGGGACAATTACCTGCTTTTATTGCTACTGTTAAAGGATTAAAATCAGCAACAGATTTATGGGTTGAAAAGCCCAGATGGAAATCTTTTTGTGAATTAGCTCAATATTTTGGCTTGTATTATTATGTAGATGCTTATTTCGACCGAGATATGGGAAAATTAAACAGTTTACCTCAAGAGTTATTTACTACAACTAAAGCTGTTTTTAGTAAAGTATTTTCTGACCAAGCTCATGTTTTTATTGCTAAGTCACAAGATGCTTTAACAAATGCAATTGCTTCAGGATGGTATCCTTTAGTTGTCGATGGAAGAGTAATTGAAAAACATTTAGCAGACCATTATACTTTTGGAAAAGCACTAGGTTATCCTCAATGTTGTCTTGAGTTTTTTCAAAAGCGAAATCATTGGAATTTTTATAATAATTACTATGAAACTTATCGAAATACAATTAACAAACCTACATATTTAGCAAATGGGTTGTTACGCCATACTCCATTCTCATTGATTCCCCATATACCTTGTTCTTTTAATTGTGAAGCATCTATCGAGTATGCTAAAAAAAATCGGCTTCTAATTAATGAGGAGAGCCAAGAATATTTAGAAGAAATAGAACATCATTTACAAACACCAATTTTATGTCTTTCAGAACTTAAAATTTATCGTTTAGAAGGTAACATTGTTGCTAAAAATGTAGTCAACTATCAATCTGTAGAGGCAATATATCCTACATCACAAAATGATTTACTATATCAAATACTTGTTAAAGGTGATACTTGTATTGTTGAGGGGAATATTATTAGAGTTTACCGAGACAATACTCAGATAAGTGCTTATTTTGCTAGAGGTGACAAACATGAAGTAGAGATTCCATTTTTAATTAGTTTTTCCAAAGATACTTAATTGACAAAATAGGTATTATTAAAAACATTCTAGGGGCATATAAAATGTATACTTTAGTTTTAATTAGATGAGGATTAATATCATGAATCTTGCAGAAAAAATTATTAACAATATTCAAGAAAAAGATTTACAATATATTCTTGATTTAGAAAAAGAGATTTTGAATTCTAAATTAACTTTAGATCGAAATTTGTTAATAGATGTGGAGGATCAAAAAACCGCCCAACGATATTTCTATCTTTATACACTACCTATGTTAGAAGGACTAGGACTTTTAGAGCAGCAGGAAAATGCTATTTTTTGGGGGACTGTGCAATTATGTTTAGATTTACATCTAAGATATGTGGATTACATCATAGATGATGATAAAATAGACATAAGCAGATTATTAATTACGCAAAAATCTTATAACTATTTATTCCGATCGCAAATGCTACTAAATCAAAAAGGCTATTTGTGGGGTTCCGATCAAATGGCTATTTATACGCAATATTTTGACTACGAGAATGAGGCAAATACCGATATGTTTCATGATTTTGGTAGCTTATGGAGACGAGTATCTCCTCTATTCATTGTTTCTGGAAGTTACTTAAAATTATCTGGTCAAGTAGTTGATTTTGATTTTTATTACAAACGATATATAACTTCTTGGCTGCTCAAAGCAGATTGCTCGGATATTATTAAGGATATTCATAAACAAAAAACTCCGATTACCAATTTAGTATATGATTACGATGCTCAAATTGGGAATAATGTAATGTTGATGCCTAAGACTATTAACTCTATTGATGTCAAACTCGATCGAGGTTTAACTCAAATCAAAAACCACATATTTAACAAACTTCCAATATGGACAATAATTATTGAAAGTTTGTTGTCTTAAAGTTTCGCTATAGCCTTTCGAGCGAAAGATGGAGTACGCCGAAACCCTCTGTTGTCAAGCTTTTTAGGTTTAATTATATACCTCATCTATCCAAGAACCGCTATATCAGGCTTGAACGGCTTTGGTTGTCACTGTCTTTGTTATACCATTTATAAAAAGTCGTGCTACAAAACAATTGTTGGGCGGAGTGAAACGGAGGGTTGTTTCCACGGGCCCGAAGTGTAAGGTGCGTCGCCATGAGATTGTTAACTTAATTTAGGGATTTTTCAGGGCGACACACCCTACAAATACTCCAATTATTTTGCCAAATTCTCAAAACTCGGCTTCCATTTGTCGCACGACGGTTAAAGCAGAATAGGAAACACCGGCTGTACCTTCTCCCGGATGGGTGGAGTCGCCGACTAACCAGAGATTTTTAATTGGCGTGCGGTTGGCAAATCCGAAGGGGCCGAAGGTTGGTATTCGCTGGCCGATGCCGCCCACAACTCCTCGATCGCGCGCCGTGTAGCGGGCAAAGGTGCGAGGTGTGGCTGATTCTTGGTGTACAATTTTTTCGGGTGTCAAATCGAAATATTCGCTCAAACGCGCGATCGCCCCTTCAGTATATTTTTGCTTCAATCCTTCATAATCAACCGAATTCCACCACATTCGAGTATCAGTAAAAGACGAAGCGATAATTGTCGCCATTCCCTGCGGTGCTCGGCCGTCGCCCGCATGACTCACGGAAACAAATAACGAATTATTCTCGCCAATCTCGCCGTCGTAATCGTAGAGAAACTGAAGGTGCGGCGGACAATTTGCTGGAATTGCGCTTTCATCCACTCCCAAATATATGACAAATGCGCCGGATGCGGGCGGCAATTTATCGACTCGATATTTGTAGCCTGCCATTTGATTTGGCAGTGAGTCTGTTGTTTCTGAATTATCTGTTAAAGTTTCTAAAACAGGCTCGTTTGACATCAATTTTACTAGATTTTGCGCGGTCACGTTGGCGACAATGCGATCGGCTGTTTCTGTCCAAACTTCGCCTGTTTTTTGATTGCGAATCACTGTAGCGGTGGCTTTACCGTTAGTGGTGACAATACTTTCGACTGTATGGCGCAGCAGGACTTTGCCGCCGTAAAGCTCGATCGCACTTACGAGGCGATCGCTCAACACCTGCATACTTCCTTGTAGATGATACAACCCTTGCGGCTCTTGGGAAACACCTAAAGCTGTCGCCGCGTACAGCAGCGCCGTTTCTTCCGTATCGACTTGGGAGTACAATTTTAACTGCAAATCCAGAAAAGTTCTCAAGCGCAAATTGTCGCCCAAACCGCACAACCGCAAAGCATCTCCCACTGTCATAAAAGTGAAAGGCAAAGTAATTAAAGTATCGGGGCGAACTGCTTGAATTAATTGCCAGAAATCCCAGAAGTTTCTGGGCGGTAAAACGGGATCGCGCCCTTGAAATTTCCAGCTAGCTTGGAACAATGCAGATAATAACTGCCAAAAAGGTTCGCTTCCGGGGAATTGTCGCTGTCTTTCTTCTTGCCACTTTTGCGGATCTCGCCACACGCTAATCGGTGCGGTTTCTCCCGGCAAAAATACCGCACAAGCCGGATCGCAGGGTGTGGCGGGGGGAAGTTCTATTTCTAATTCTGAGAAAATTCGGTGGTGAATCCCTCCGGGTTCCAATCCTGCAACCTGCGTGGCGCCGACATCGAAGGTAAAGCCTTTGCGTTTGAAGGTGGAGGCGCATCCTCCAGGGACGATCGCCTGATCTAACACTAGCACTTGGTATCCTCTGCGGGCCAGCAGGGCTGCTGCTGTCAGCCCGCCGATGCCGGCTCCAATTACCGTGACGCGGCCCTTTGTGTCTGCTGCACTGGGTTTGCTCTCAGGGGTGCGATCGCTCGTCATAATTTATTTATTGTAATATTTCTTAATATTATGCTCATATTTAGCAATAAAAAGCTTGTGCAGATAGCGCATAACGGCTGTCTCATGTCCGATCGATTACCACCACAAAAAAGGTTCGTAGTGCGGACTTCAGTCCGCTCACTTGCTGCGGACTGAAGTCCGCACTACGAACCGATCGCGCGTGCGGTTAATCTGGAGACGATATGAGATGGTGCGTAATTGACCGGATCGTGATATAAGACTTGTAGGAACAGGGCATTGCCGTGTCCCTACCCGCAGCTTTAAAAAAATCGTATCAGAATCAGGGACGGCGCCACTTATTGAGATAAGCTTCGCCAATCCCAGCCACAGCTTGCATTTGAACGAGCTGTTCCCGTAAAGCTTTGATGGTTCTTTGCTGTTCTTGAGACTGTTGCTGCAAATCCTCGTAATTTCGCTGTTTCGCCGCACTTTGGCTCAATTGATCTTTTAGAGAGTGGAACTCGGTGAGTTGAATTTGCAAGCTGCAGATCGCACTTGACGTTTCTGCTAACTGGTGCTGCAAAGCTTCGTAACTCGACTTCGACACGGTTTGCTGCAATTGGCTTTCGAGATTTTGCTTTTCGGTAGCGAATTGCTGGTGCAATTGGGCGATCGAACTTTCTTTTTCACCGAATTGATGCTGCAAAGATTCCAAATCGCTCGATTTGGAGGCTAGTTGCTGCTGCAATTCGTTGGCCCAATGTTCTTTTTCACCGAATTGATGCTGCAAAGATGCCAAATCGCTCGACTTGGAGGCTAGTTGCTGCTGCAATTCGTTGGCCCAATGTTCTTTTTCACCGAATTGATGCTGCAAAGATGCCAAATCGCTCGACTTGGAGGCTAGTTGCTGCTGCAATTCGTTGGCCCAATGTTCTTTTTCACCGAATTGATGCTGCAAAGATGCCAACTCGCTCGATTTGGAGGCTAGTTGCTGCTGCAATTCGTTGGCCCAATGTTCTTTTTCGGCGAATTGATGCTGCAAAGATTCCAAATCGCTCGACTTGGAGGCTAGTTGCTGCTGCAATTCCTGTTCCCGATGTTCTTTTTCGGCGAATTGATGCTGTAAAGATTCGTAACTTGACTTCGATACAGTTTCCTGCAATTGGCTTTCGAGATTTTGCTTGTCAGCTAATTGCTGCTGCAATTGGGCGATCGAACTTTCGCGTTCCGTCAACTGCTG
>NZ_JAUBUN010000006.1:119614-196929 GCF_036702665.1 Microcoleus sp. Aus8_D2 | reverse complement strand
TGGCTTTCGAGATTTTGCTTGTCAGCTAATTGCTGCTGCAATTGGGCGATCGAACTTTCGCGTTCCGTCAACTGCTGTTGTAAAGCTTCGTAACTTGACTTCGATACAGTTTCCTGCAATTGGCTTTCGAGATTTTGCTTGTCAGCTAATTGCTGCTGCAATTGGGCGATCGAACTTTCGCGTTCCGTCAACTGCTGTTGTAAAGCTTCGTAACTTGACTTCGATACAGTTTCCTGCAATTGGCTTTCGAGATTTTGCTTGTCAGCTAATTGCTGCTGCAATTGGGCGATCGAACTTTCGCGTTCCGTCAACTGCTGTTGTAAAGCTTCGTAACTTGCTTGCAGGGGATTTGACTGTACGCTCACCGAGTCCAATAGGGTTTCTGCCGTTATAGCGTCCTTAATGTCGCTTTTTTCGGCTGTTTCCCCTTGCAACTGGGCGGTTTCGACCGTTACTTCTTCACCTTTTTTCCAAGTGACACTAACTTCCGCCTTGTCCTTAGAAATATCCAGAGCGCCTTGTGCCAAGCGTTCTAGAAGTTCCGACCTTGATATTCCGAGCTTTCGAGCGATCGCGTTCAATCGATCGGCACTAGAAGCAGTCAGCGAAAGTCCGATTTTGACTTTGCTGTCTGGATTTGAACTAACTACATTGCGATTTTTTTTGACCATTGGCATTTTCCTCATGCCAACCTACACTTATTAGTATAGTGGCTGAAGCTTCTATTAAAATCAATTTTTGTTACTTACCAATTGTGGCAGCTTCTGTTCCCAATCTAACAAAAATTCGTGAATATACTCGCTTAGTCGATTCCTCGCCGCAGAACCGCTTCAACATTCCCCGGCCCGCGTAAGACGCGGCACGATACCGCAGATAGCGCAGTTGAGCTGGTAAGATACTATCTAACTTTCCGCTATGTATCACGGGTGCGGCGCGATCGACCTTCTCCACATCAGCAGCGAGATAGTCTTTGAATGCTGCGAAAACCTGAGTCTCCAAAACTTCCGTTTCCTTGGGGCGACTCCACAGCAACGCCGGTGGCGAAAAAATGCTGCGCTGAAAGAGGGAAAATCGCCAGCCCAAGGGAGGTGCGGTTGATGAACTTGCAAAAATTGTGCGATCGACCGAGTATACTGAGCCTGGTAAGCTGTTGCGGTATTTAAATTGTGTGTCAAGAATTTATCAAACCATGAGTGGGATGGGCTTTGAGCAGCGTCCATAATATCCAATTTAAATGTGCAACAGCTTAGTCTGCGTCACCGCCAAACAGAGGCTGCAGATCCAGAGCAATTAAATAGCCGCCGGGGATCGTTACCAAATCCGCGCCAAAAAACGGCAAATCATAGTTAAGCTGCGGGAAAATCACAAAATTGAGAACTTGCAAACTGTCGCCGCCTGGAAGTATCTGTAATCCACATCCAGGATATTGGTAAACCCGCCCTTCCCAGTTTCGTCCATCAAACCTGGTTGATGCCTAAATTATCGCATTAATCGATCGGCAGTTCGATCGCAAATTGGGCCCCCTCACCCAACACAGAAGAGCAAGTCAAACTACCGCCATGTATTTCTTCCACTATTTGGCGACTAATCGACAAACCCAACCCCGTCCCTTGACCCACTAATTTCGTAGTGAACAAGTGGTCAAAAATGTGCGCTTTTACATCTTCCGAAATTCCCTTACCATTATCTTTAATTTTGATGACAACCCTTTGTCTGTCTTGACTTAATTCTGTAGTAATAATAATTGTATTAGGAGCCGCTGTAATTTCATTATAACTGCGTCCGTGATTGCACTCATTCACAGCATCTATCGCATTTGAAATCACATTCACAAACACCTGATTCAGTTGTCCCAAATAGCATTTTACCGGAGGAATATCTCCATATTCCTTGATAACTTGAATTTCGGGACGAGTATCTTGAGCTTTCAGGCGGTGCTGCAAAATCATCAGCGTGCTATCAATGCCGTCGCAGATGTTAGCCCAGACTTTGACAGCCGTATCGGCGCGGGAGAAGGTACGGAGGGAAGTGCTGATGTTGCGAAGGCGATCGCATCCCATCTCCATTGATGATAACATATTTTCTGTATCTTGCAACACATATTCTAAATCAATCTTTTCGGCGTGGAGTTCAATATCTTTCCCAGGATTTGGACATTCTTTCTGATAAAGCCGCAAATGGTGAACGATGTCTGTGAGCGCCAAATTCAACTCCTTAATATTGCCATAAATAAAACCCACTGGATTGTTGATTTCGTGAGCGACACCAGCGACTAAATTGCCCAAAGCCGACATTTTTTCGCTTTGGATCAACTGAAGTTGTGATTGCTTGACTTGCGCCAAAGCAGCAGTTAGTTCCGCCGTGCGCGAGGCTACCCGCTGTTCTAATTCTTTATTCAAATTGCGCAGTTTGATGTGAGTATTGACGCGCGCCAACACCTCCGTTTCTTCAAAAGGTTTAGTGATATAATCAACCGCACCTAGCTGAAATCCTTTAATCTTATCTGCTGTATCCGACAAAGCAGTCATAAAAATTACAGGAATGTCCTTGGTAGCTGGCGAAGCTTTGAGGCGGCGGCAGGTGTCAAACCCGTTAATTCCCGGCATCATCACATCCAGTAAAATTAAACTCGGCAGGGTATACTGAACTTGCTTGAGAGCTCGTTCGCCGTCAATGGCGATCGCAACTTCATAACCCGCATCCGTCAACGCCTCGGAGATCACATCCAGATTGGCGGGCGTATCGTCTACCACTAAAATCAACTCAGCTTCTGACATAAATATTTTCCCCTGTTAGTTCATATACTGCTTGAGCAAGTCTTCAATTTTGTCAGATTGAAAGCTCTTTGCCAATTGCAGAATTGGCTGCATAAATAGAGTATAACTCTTGTCGAGTTGTGCGATGCGCTTAGCTTCTTCAGTCAGTTTTTTCAAGCGGCCCTGCTGGGCTAATTTCAGCAACAAAGCTAAATCTTCCGGTGCAGGAACCGCCATTTCTGAACTTTGCAGAGGTGAATTAGCTCTAGGTTTCGGTGCTAATTGTGCGCCAGCAGATTCAGTTGAGGCTGTCTGCTGGTACTTCCATTTAATTTGCAAATGCTTTTGCACGATCGAAAATAATTCCTCAAGCTGCACCGGCTTCGGCAGAAAATCATCACCGCCAGCATCCAAACTTTTTTGGATGTCCATTTCATAAACAGAAGCAGACGAGACGACTGTACGCAGGTTTTTTAACGCTTCTGAACTCCGCAACAGCCGCAGCATTTCAAAACCGTCCATCACAGGCATCGACAAATCAGCGATAATTAAATCAGGTTTTATTTGAGCTGCTTTAGCTAAGCCATCCTCGCCATTTTCAGCTTCGATGACTGCAAAACCAATTGGTTCCAGGAGGCTGACAATCACTGAACGGTTCTGCCAGTTGTCATCGACGATCAGAATTGTTTTCTGAGTTCCCTGATAGCCCACAATCTGCTTCCCAGTAGCGGTGGCGGCGGCATTTACCCAGTCAGCAGCTAAGGGGAAATTGACGGTAAAAGCGAAGGTGCTGCCGCTGCCAAAATCACTGGTTACTTCTATTTTACTGCCCATTAAATTAACAATTTTGGTGCTAATTGCCAGCCCGAGTCCGGTACCTTCAGTTTTGCGGTTGTTATCTCCTACTTGCTCAAAAGGTGTAAAGATTTTTTCGAGCGAATCTGGAGTCATACCAACGCCTGTATCTTCTATTTTAAAGCGAATCAGGCGATTTTGGATTTGGGATTTTGGATTTTCGATTGAAGAGTTAGACTGCGGCGATGACTCGGATTTGATTAGTTCAATTTTGAAAGTGACGCTGCCTCTATCAGTGAATTTGACAGCATTTCCAAGTAAGTTAATTAATACCTGACGCAAGCGCTTTTCATCGGCTTCTATGCCTTCGGGAAGTTCAGCATCGTGGAGATAAATCAAATCAATTTGTTTTTGTTCGGTGCGGATGCGAACCATCTCAACAATGCTTTGCAAAAAAGAGGGAAAATGAAAAGCTTTCGGATGTAAATCTAATTTGCCTGCTTCGATTTTTGAGAGGTCGAGAATGTCATTAATCAGCGTCAAAAGATGGGAGCCGCACTGGTGAATAATGCTGACGCCATTGCGCTCTTTTTCTCCCCAAGATTGGGAACGGTTCATGATTTGAGCGTAGCCCAAAATGCCGTTGAGGGGAGTGCGGAGTTCGTGGCTCATATTGGCGAGAAAGTCGCTTTTGGATTGATTGGCGGCGTCAGCCACTTCTTTAGCTTCTTGCAGTTGAGCCGTGCGTTCTTCTACTCGCTGTTCTAACTCGTTATTCAGTTTTTTGAGCGTAGCTTGTGCTTGTTTATTTTCGTTAATTACCGCAGATAAAACAAAGGTGGTAACGGCGACAACACCGATAAAAGATTGCAGCAGAAACAGCGATTCGTTGAGGGAAGGCCTGACAAAGGAACCCAAACCGTGGGATGTTCCAAAAACTGCGATCGCCGACACAATCACCACCAGCAAAGTCGATTGCCGCGCACCGAATCGAAATGCCGACCAAATCAGCAGCGGAATCATCATGTATTCGACGGGATACTTTTGCCAAAAGGCGATTTTGCTGATGACAAGCAGAAACAGCAGCAAAAGTCCAAATTCTGCAATCTGGGGAGGGCGGAGTCTTTCCGACTGCTTGGGTTGCTGAGCCCAGGCCAGGATTGCTGGCGTCACAATCAGCGTACCAGCAATGGCTGCTGTAAACCAACTCCGCCAAACTTCTGGGTAAGCACTCCAGGGACTAATTCCTCGCTGACACAGCACGGTAGCGGCGAGAGTGCTACTGATAATAGGCGTGGGTATTTGTAGCACAACAAACCTGAAAAAATCCTGCGTTCTATCTAGTAAATTCCGGTGTTTAACAAAGTGATTAATCAGGAAGCTTGCTGCTAGCGGATCTGCAATATTGCAAACATAAAGGAGACTGGCAGTCAGAAAGTCTTGCTGCTGATAAATTATAACGGTACTCAGGAAATTAGCGAGCAATAGAGCAGGTAAAATGCGCGGGCCTAGGAGTAAAAAAGCAGCCAAAAAAATACCTGCTGACGGCCAAATTGCTGATACGCCATTTTGGAAGGATACCAATAGGGATATCTCGATCAGAATCAAGTGAATCGGAGGAATTATTAATGCTCCTATCAGGAGATTTTTCTCCGGCATAAATGGAAACTTCCCCTTGGCTGTGTTTTTTTGTTCGAGCTGTCTTAGTATTTTTTCCATTAAAGTCAAAATTTAAACAATATGAAATTAGGCTACTCCAGATTTAGGTTGATTTGCGGTGATGCCGATCGCAATTCTGGTAAACTTCTAATAAGCCATCTTTCAGTAATTACTGACTAGCCATTTGTCTATGACTCTCCAATTAAGCGAAAAAGCCAAAGAATTAATCCCGAAAGCCCGAATTGTCAGCTTAGCCGCCTGGGAAAATTC
The DNA here is from genome assembly GCF_036702665.1 of Microcoleus sp. Aus8_D2. Classification (NCBI taxonomy): domain Bacteria; kingdom Bacillati; phylum Cyanobacteriota; class Cyanophyceae; order Oscillatoriales; family Microcoleaceae; genus Microcoleus; species Microcoleus sp. Aus8_D2. The sequence continues at coordinate 191,449 of NZ_JAUBUN010000006.1, read as the reverse complement.
ACACTCTCCCGCAGAAATCCAACTCATTCAGGCTGCTGACGACGCAGGCCGCTATCTCGCCGATGAAGATTTGCAACAATTTCACTCATCTGAACCAACGTCAGTTAATACTGCTAAGTTCCTGCGCGACAGTGCTGCCGATATTGTATCGGAAGCCAGGGAACAAGTTTTAGCCGCATATCCGAATATTTCTGAACCAGGAGGCGAGCTTTATCCGCCAGCCCGGGCGGAGGCTTGTTGGCGGGATTTCTGGCATTTTCTCCGCTGCATTACCTATGGAATTGCGGGAAATACCCCCGAATTTACCAGCGAGGAAGGACTGCATTACATGAATTTGCTCTATCAAGAGTTGGGCGTTCCTTTGCCTGCAATGGTTCAGGGTTTGGAAGGGATTAAGGCTGCTAGTCTGAAGCGGTGCGATTCGGGCGAGTCGCGGGCAAAATTAGCTCCTTATTTCGACCATTTGATTGAGAAGTTGAGCAAGTTTAGTTAAAAACCCCCTTCATAAAAGTCGGCGATTGAAATCGCTTCTAGACCAACAATGTCCGCCTCCGCGGACTAAGAAATGGATCGTAAAAGTCGGCGATTAAAATCGCTTCTAGTCAAACGATGTCCGCCTCCGCGGACTAAGAAATAAAGCGGGTGTTTCAGCCAGATTTGTATTAGTAAGGTGCGCAGTGCGTACCATCTTTCTTTGAGTCTGCGGAGGCAGACATTGTTTGTATAGCAGCGGTTTCAACCGCCGACAATTTTTGAGTCTGCGGAGGCAGACATTGTTTGTATAGCAGCGGTTTCAACCGCCGACGATCTAATATCATGTCCGGTCGATTGACCACAATAAGATTGGTTTGTAGTGCGTCCTGGCGTCCGCTCTCTGGCCCAGAACCCAAGTCCGCACTACGAACTGCACTACGAACTGCTGCGGACTTTCGGGCGCACTACGAACTGCTGCGGACTTTCGGGCGCACTACGAACTGTGATTGTTATGGTAATCGACCGGACACGATCTAATTCTCCCGTGCATAAAACCCTAAATGATTGGAAATTGGACGCTGCTGCATGGGCATTTTATTCTGAATCGGAGCATTCAACAGTTTCGCTCCTGACGGCGATGCGACTGCCAAAGTTACCGATCCGCCGCCGTCCAAATTCAGCACTGTATCTGCTCCTAACTGCATCGAAATCTCTGTTATTTCGCTCAATGTCAGCCCTTCGCTGTACAGCCTCTGCTTGCCATCTGCCAGAATCAACCACAACTTTTCGCCTGTGAAGTCGATCGCCGCAACTGTTCGCGGATAAGGTCGATCGTCCTTGCTTTTTTCCGGACTTTGTGCTACCGATTTCCCATTTTTCACCAGCACAGTATCTCCCGCAACTGCATGGGCTGTTCCCTGAGGACAAACACCATTTTCGATGATTTGAGCGCGGTTGTTGGCATCAAAACACAGGGCGGGAAAGTGTGATTCTGGCTGAGAATAAGCTTCACCTTTAGAAATCGCGTGTCCGACGTTATTTACCCGATCGCCACTCCGGGGATAGTAATCCCAAGGTGCTTCCTCAACGCAGGGATAGAAAAAATTCCCATTGACTGCAAATTGCAATTTAAATTCTTTCAGAAATTCAGTAGCGGTGCGGGCGTTGGTTTCTGTTAAATCGGGTGTGGCGCTTCCGGGAGTGACAAAAATTCCAATTCCTGGCGCTTTGAGATCGATGCTAACAGTGTGAATTACGGTTGGACGAGGATTTGAGCGGAATTCCCGTCGGTAGGCGATTCCTTGAAATAGCGATCGCACTTCGTTGGTTTGTGCTGGACGCGAAAAGTAGGGAATGTTGTAGGTTAGTATTGGTGCGAGCAAGATTCCGAAACCGAGAATTTGTGAAATTTGTTTGATTTTGTGATTGAGTTTCATTTGGTGAGGGAGATTTTTTAACGAACCGCGAAGACGCGAAGGGCGCGAAGGAAGATAAGAGAGGGAAGAGAAGAGAAATATGAATTATTCGGATGCCAATAATTTTAGCAATCAAGTTTTGTGTAATCGATCGTTTCGGGGACAAGTTCTTAACGGCGCTGATTTTGGCGGTGCGGATGTTCGTGGCTGCAATTTTAGTAATGCTAAGTTAGAGGGTGCGAATTTTTTGGGTGCGAAAATCGGGCTGTCTGGGCGACAGATTGCTGTTTTGAGTGGCGTGGCGATCGCGATTTGTGTGATTGTGGGCGATGTTGTGACTCGGCTGATTTTGAGCACGCAAGGACAGGTACCGGATTCTCGCAGTTGGCCTTTTGTGCTGTTGCTGTACGGGGTTTTGAGCGCTGCTGGTATGGCTGGGGCGATCGCCCGCCAACAGCAACCAACCTCAAAAATCGGTAGATTGGCGGGAACAGTTTCTGCTATTCTATCAGGAGCCTTGTTGGGATTTTTCTATGCTGGGACTGCAACTAACAATAATTCCCAGGCTGCTTTGGCTGGAATGGCGATCGGCGGGGTGTTAATGTTTTTTGTGAGTTCTCGGATTCGCCGTCAAGTTGCTAAAATTGCGATCGTAGCGGCTGGAAGTGTGGCGACTTACGGAGGAGCTTTTTTGTTGTCTGCAACGGCTAGCGCTTTTCTGAACACTCAGAAACTGTTGTTGGGTACGTGTTTCGCCTTTTTGTCGCTGCTGTATCTTTGGTTTGCGTTTGTCTCTTTCTCTGCTATTGTTCGAGAGATTGCCAATACTGAGGGTACTTCGTTTCGAGGGGCAAATCTCACCGGTGCTAAGTTCGATCGCACTAAGATATTGCACTAATTTTAGCAACGGGCTAGAAGCGGGTTCCACAAATATTTGATGTTCGCAACGGGCTAGAAGCCCGTTCCACAATACTTGATTATCAGAGCAGCTCGTCAACTAGGCTAAAATAGTCCTCAGATAGAATGTTGGACTTATTTGAATAAAGTAAAAGCAGCGACTAATCAATCATCGATTGTTTATAATCAGAGTCTCTACTAACTATTACCTTCATGAAACTTTATTACATTCCTACGACAAGAGCAGTGCGGCCTCGGTGGTGTTTGGAAGAGATGGCAATTCCTTACGAATTGATACGACCAACGATGGCTATGATGAAAGATCCAGAATACCGAAAACTTCATCCGCACGGGAAAGTACCCGTTTTAATCGATGGAGATGTTACCATCTTTGAGTCGGCTGCGATTTGTACTTACCTCGCTGACCGATATCCAGAAAAAGGATTAGCACCAGCACTCTCAATGCCAGCGCGAGGCTATTACTACCAGTGGCTATTTTATGCAGTTGCGACGCTCGAACCGCCTGTGGAAAAATTCATGTTTAATGTTTTGCCTCACTTACCAGAACAATTGCTGCTGAAGAAAATAGCCCAACAATGCTCGGCGCCGGAAGCCCAAGAATGGTTCGATCGCGTTTCCGAACCACTCATAGAGGCAGTAAAAAATCAAGATTACCTTGTCGAAAACCAATTTACCATAGCTGATATTATCGCAGGCGGAGTTCTCGTCTGGGCTTTAAAATTGGGAATGCTGAAAAATCAGCCAATTTTAACTGCTTACACTCAAAAGTTGATGGCTCGTCCTGCTTTTGGGCAAGCTGACGAAGATTTTTATTCCGAGGTGGATTAGTCAAGATCGAACAACTGCCACCAAACCACCGCTACAGAAGCCAGCTTGCGCGCGATCGCTCCACTGGGCGAGATCCAGCTACAATTCGCAGCGTCGGAATACAGGCGATCGCAGCGGCCCGAAGTGTTGCGACTTACGCAGCAGCTTTTAAGTTGAGTCGCATGAAAAGGATTCGATTAACTGTTCTGCTCGTTGCTCCAATGCTTGTCTGTGAATCAAACCTTCAATCCAAGCAGACTCTATTGCCCGATATCCAAATCTTGCTCCCAGTAGCGCTCCGGCTACTGCTGCATTAGTATCTGCATCTCCCCCTTCGTGAACGATCGCCAGAAGCCCCTCTGAAAAGGTGTTGGCATGACGCAATGCCCAAAACCCTGCTGCCAAAGTTTTGAGAGTGTAGCAATATGTCACCCGCTCTCTGGCATTCAATCCTTCGTCTAAATCTAATACTTCCAATGAATCAGCTTGAGTTTTTGTAAGGTAAGTTGCCATCTCTGGATGGTATGTCTCAACATCTTTGGCGATCGCATCAACCAATTTATCTAGATCTTGTTCTCCTTGTAGTAGTTGACTAATTGCCAAGCATACTGCTACACAGGAACCAAGACAGCGGGGATCTGCATGAGTTATTCGGCATACTGTCTCAGCATTATAGCGGATTTTTTCCCGATCTAAATATTGCCAAATCCCGAGAGGTGAAGTACGCATAACCCCACCGTTTGGCGCCGAGCTTCGTCCCTTGGATTCCCAATATTCTTCAGCTATTCGATGAGGATTTTCCAGAAATCCTGGATGGTAAACAATAGCAGATACTGTTGCACCGATGCCAAAAGCGTCAGTTACAGCCCAGTGATGCAGGCGAGCAGCTATATCGTGAATATCGATCGTCCGATGAGCGAGTATGCTGTCAAGAATACAGAGCATTTGATCGGTATCATCTGTCCAGTCTCCAGGCGACCAACGCGGATCGTCAAATTGTTCAAATTCGTTAGTAATTTTAGAATAAATCCTGAAGTCGGAATAGTTGTGCAATCCATTCGGAAATGTGAAAGCTACTTCCGAGCGAGATAAAAATTCAGTGCCAACACCCAGTGCATCTCCTATAGCTTGACCGAATAATACGCCGCGAATTTTATCGGCAACTATTGCATCCATTTCCAGATACCAGATTTATTTGGTATCTACAGATTACTACATTTTTTAACAGGCGAAGGGCTTTGCCCGTAATTTACACTCAAAAATATAAAAGCATCGCCCCAGGCTTTTATCAAAAAAACTCAGGGGCGATCTCATTACAGTATTTATCTCATACAAGAGATTTTTTGCAAGCTGTTTTTTTGCCTGAACAGCTTGTGTAACGGAGAGGGAGGGATTCGAACCCTCGTTAAGTTGCCCTAAACACACTTTCCAGGCGTGCGCCTTCAACCGCTCGGCCACCTCTCCAGGGCTAAATGAATTCATTCAGCCACAGCTAAACTATCTTAGCAGAACAAATCTGATTTGGGAAGGGGGTAATGGCATAAATTTGTTGTTTAATGTGGGTAGGGTGTCAAAGGGGCGAGCCAAATTCTCCTCGCTGTGTGGCAAACCCATTCATATCAAGGATTTTGCTCCCCAAGTCCAATTCTTCAATCTAAAATCTAAAATCTAAAATCCCTATGACTCGCTCCTACACAATTAAAATTCATAACAGACAAACGGGCGATCGCCACACAGTGCGAGTACCAGAAGACCGGTACATCCTGCAAAGTGCCGAAAATCAAGGAGTAGAATTGCCCTTTTCCTGCCGCAACGGCGCTTGTACCGCCTGTGCGGTGCGCGTCAAGTCGGGACAACTGCACCAGCCTGAAGCAATGGGACTTTCTGTGGAACTCCAAAAAGAGGGTTATGCTTTGCTGTGCGTCTGCTATCCCCGTTCTAACGTCGAGGTAGAGACGCAAGACGAAGATGAAGTGTACGAATTGCAATTCGGCCGCTATTTCGGTAAAGGTAAAGTTAAGGTGGGTTTGCCGTTGGATGAAGAGTGAGAGCAAATTACTAATTACCAATTCCCAATTCCCAATTCCCAATTCCCCATTCCCCATTCCCCATTCCCCATTCCCAATTCCCAATTCCCCATTCCCAATTCCCCATTCCCAATTCCCCATTCCCAATTCCCCATTCCCCATTCCCAATTCCCCATCCCCCATTCCCCATCCCCCATTCCCAATTCCCCATTCCCCATTCCCCATTCCCAATGCTGCTTTATAGGTTATTTGCGATCGCCCTTTGTCTGTTGTTAGCTAGCTGCGAAAAACCAGAAATGCCCCAAGGTACGATCGCCAAAGTAGAAAGAGCCATCAGCGGACAAACAATCGAAGTTATCAGTACAGCCGACAAAATCGCCTTATTAGAACAAATCAGGCTGATTGGGATTGATGCGCCAGATTTAAAACAGCAGCCTTGGGGAGAAGCGGCCAAACAAAGACTAGAACAGCTAACTGGGGGGAAAGAAGTATTGCTAGAATCAGACATCGAACAGAAAGACAGGTTCGATCGCAAATTAGCCTATTTGTGGCAAGATCAAATTTTGCTCAACGAACTGCTAGTCAAAGAAGGTTATGTTTTGGTCTCAGTGCGATCGCGCAACACCAAATATCAACAGCGACTCGCCAACGCTCAAGAATGGGCGAGACTCATGGGTAAAGGCCTGTGGAATCCAGAACGAGCTTTGCGCCAAACTCCCGCAGAATTCCGCCAGCAAAATCAGAAATAGTCAGTTGTCAGTTGACAGTTGACAGTAGTCATTTCCACTCGTTCCTAGGCTCTGCCTGGGAACACAGATCCGGAGGCTCTGCCTCCATTTTTTCCAGCCGAGGCAGAGCCTCTAGATATAGGTTCCCAGGCAAAGCCTAGGAACCAGTTATTGCCTCTTCCTTCTTCCTTCTTCCTTCTTCCTTCTTCCTTCTTCCTAATGACTGAAAATCAACTGCAAAATTACTTAGAAATAGCCACCGAAGCAGCACTCGCCGCCGGTTCTGTACTGCAATCTTTTTGCGGTAAATTACAAAATATTCAAGAAAAAGGCCGATCGGGCGATTTAGTCACAGAAGCCGACAAAGCCTCAGAAGCCGTCATCTTAGAAATTCTCGGCCGCCACGTACCCGAACACGCCATCCTCGCCGAAGAATCCGGCAAATTAGGAGATGCAACTAGCAAATACCTGTGGGCGATCGACCCTTTGGACGGTACAACGAATTATGCTCACCAATATCCTTTTTACGCTGTGTCGATCGGACTTTTAATCGACGGCATACCACAAATCGGCGTAATTTACGACCCTTTACATAACGAATTGTTTCGGGCAGGCAAAGGATTGGGAGCAACCTGCAACCGTCGGCGGATCGCAGTTTCGCAAAGTTCAGAATTGAGAACCAGCTTGCTAGTTACTGGCTTTGCATACGATCGGCGCGAAACAGCAGACAATAACTATGCCGAATTCTGTCACCTCACCCACCTCACCCAAGGCGTGCGCCGTAGCGGTTCCGCAGCCCTAGACCTCGCACATACAGCCTGCGGGCGATTGGACGGATACTGGGAACGGGGACTCTCGCCTTGGGATGTAGCAGCCGGTGTACTCATCGTGTCCGAAGCCGGAGGTCAAGTTACAGCCTATGACGGCGGTGCCTTTGAGATGAGCTCTGGTCGAGTTTTGGCGACAAACGGCAAAATACACGCCGAACTCAGCGGTGCATTGCTTTCAGTTCCGCCCTTATCTTCCTGGTAGCCCTTCGACAGCAAGGTATCGGGGGTAGTACGGGGGTCATAACCCCTTAAGTCAGGCTACATTAAAGAATAGTCAAAAGTCAGGAAAGGAAGAGTGTAAGTTATGTCTTTTGAAATGACAAAAGGGCTGTTTAAGTACGACTTTACAGATCAGCACGCAATTTTGGGAATTCCCTTAGACGCAGAGTTTAACGACATCCGCAAGCGCTACATGAAAATCGCCCGCCGCTTGCATTCGGATACTTGCTCTTTTGAAAACCCAGCCGATAAAGATTGGGCCAACCAATTTTTGTCAAAAGTGGTCAATCCCGCCTACAACAAATTCTCTAAGGAAAGCGATCGCAAAGAATACAACCTGCTATTAGGAACCATCAGCAAGCGCCTCGCTAAAGAACAGGGGAAAATGCAAATCGAAAGCGCAGCAGCCCGAGAGTTAGCTACTGCTAAAGATTTGGAAGAAGCTTACAAAACAGCAGTTGGTAAACTCGCTCTCAAGCAGTACGAGTCGGTTCAGGAAACCCAAGAGGCGATCGATCAAATTAGTGAACTTAACATGGTTTACTTGCTGCGAAAAGAGCGGCCAGGCCATCCTCCGATTTCAGTCGGTACAGGCTCAAAAGCCACAAACCCAACTACCACAGCAAACCCAACTACCACAGCAAACCCAACTACCACAGCAAACCCAACTACCACAGCAAACCCAACTACCACAGCAAACCCAACTACCACAGTAACTCCAGTAGCGCCGCGGCCAAAACCCCCAATAGACTCGCTGGCAGATCGATCTTGCGTCCGAGCTCAAGGATTCATGGACAGCAAAAATTACGCCAAAGCAACTTTGGAGTTGAAAGAAGCCCTGAAGCGCGATCCGAAACACAGCAAAGCCCACGCTTTGTTAGCCATGTGTTACTTGCAACAAAATCAAGCCACAATGGCAAAACTTGAGGTGCAAAAAGCTTTGGCATCAAATCCTGAAGAACCGACGGCTTTGGAGGTGAAGAAAAAGCTGGAACAAGTTTCCGCAAAGGATAAAAAAAGTGAGGAGAAACCGGGATTTTTTGCAAGTTTGTTTGGCGGGAAGAAGAAATAAAAAGAGTCATCCGTCATTAGTCATTAGTCATTAGTCATTAGTCATTAGTCAGCAGTCAGTAGTCATCCGTCATTAGTTATTAGTCATCCGTCATTAGTCATTAGTCATCCGTCATTAGTTATTAGTCATCCGTCATTAGTCATTAGTCATCCGTCATTAGTCATCCGTCATTAGTCATTAGTCATCCGTCATTAGTCATTAGTCAGTTTTGAATCATTGTTGAAAAAATAATAGGGCGGTTTCAAACTCCCGGTATTTTGAACCCAAGCGTATTGGTGATACCTTAATTGGTTAAAGTCGAATGTTAGACTGACGGCGTTCGACTTTAACAAGGTCTCCTAAAGCCCAGCTTCTAAGTCCAATCAAATACGATTTTCAATTAAAGAATGGAGATTAACTGACTGCGTGAGAGTTGGAAAATTGCCTGAAGTGGTATTCTGTTGTGAAATTGGTATAAAATCTAAGGTCTAAAATCTAAAATTGATATGGTTCACCAACCTCCATCGGGTGCAAGAGATTTATTGCCCCTTGACGTTGCTCAAAAAATTGCGATCGAACGGCGCTTGCAGCAGGTGTTTCACCGCTGGGGCTATCACCGGATTATTACTTCTACTCTAGAAAGGCTGGAGACGTTGATGGCTGGGGGCGCGATCGACCGATCGACCTTAATTCAACTCCAAGACGCCGAGGATGGAGAACTCGGCTTGCGGCCGGAATTGACAGCATCCATCGCCCGCGCGGCTGCAATGCGGATGTCCGGGACAAGCTGGCAGCCCCAGCGACTCTACTACAATGCCAACGTCTTCCGCAAAGGCTCAGATACGGGTTCAGGCGGGCAACAGGAGTTCTATCAAGCGGGGGTAGAACTGCTCGGCGCGGGGGGAAGCGTTGCGGATGCGGAAGTGCTGCTGCTGCTGTCTGAGTGCTTGCAAAACTTAGAAATTGATGACTGGCATTTGGTGCTGGGAGAAGCGGGCTTGACTGCAACATTGCTAGAACCATTTGGGCCAAACGTGCGCCAAAAAGTGCGATCGGCGATCGCAAATCTCGATCGCATAGCCTTAGAAACATTGCCGCTGTCGGACGAATTGCGAGAAAGAGCTCTGCTGTTATTTGACTTGCGCGGCCGCCCAGAAGAGGTATTGGAGATTGTGGCGAAGCTAGATTTAGATGTGCCACAGCAAGCCGCGTTAAATGAACTCAAATGTGCGATCGAACTGCTGGACAAATGTCAAGCAAAAATCCCCAACTTGAAATCTCACATCCACCTCGATTTGAGTTTAATTCAAACCTTTGACTACTACACTGGAATAGTGTTTGAAGTTGTCAGCAGCAGCAAAAGCGGACAGCGAGTGTTAGGACAAGGCGGACGGTACGACCAACTGTTGGGACTGTTCGACCCCCAAGGGCAAAATTCCCCCGGCATCGGGTTTTGTCTGAATATTGAAGATTTGCACCAAGTTTTGCTAACAGAGGGTCAATTGCCCACAGAGACAGCAGCCAGCGAATGGTTAGTAGTGCCTCAAACACCCGAAGCAGCAGCAGCCGCCTTTGATTATGCCCGCAAACTCCGAGAGTCTACCCCCCAAGTGCGAGTGGAGATAGATTTGGCAAATCGGGAGACAGAAGACGAAGCCAGAGACTACGCGCGCGATCGTAGAATTAGTCAAATTGCCTGGGTAAATGCCGAAGGTTCCCCGACAATTGAAAAAGTAAATTAAGCCTTGTCAAGTCCAACAAATTACTTGCAGTAAAAACGGTTCGTAGTGAGGACTTCAGTCCGCAAAAAACAGAGGACTAAAGTCCCCACTACAAACCAAGTTCGTAGTGAGGACTTCAGTCCGCAAAAAACAGAGGACTAAAGTCCCTACTACAAACCAAGTTCGTAGTGAGGACTTCAGTCCGCAAAAAACAGAGGACTAAAGTCCCCACTACAAACCAAGTTCGTAGTGAGGACTTCAGTCCGCAAAAACAGAGGACTAAAGTCCCCACTACAAACCAAGTTCGTAGTGAGGACTTCAGTCCGCAAAAAACCAGAGGACTAAAGTCCCCACTACAAACCAATTGTATTGTTGTAGTAGTCAGACAGACATGATATAATGTCTAATCCAAAATCCAAAATCTAAAATAGAAACATGGCGCACACTATCGTTACAAATATCTGCGAGGGAGTTGCTGATTGTGTCGGCGCTTGTCCAGTTGCTTGCATTCACCCCGGCCCAGGTAAAAACGTCAAAGGAACCGACTGGTATTGGATTGATTTCGATACCTGCATAGACTGCGGCATTTGTTTGCAGGTGTGTCCAGTCGAAAATGCGATCGTCCCAGACGAACGACCGGAATTGCAGCAAACACCAAATTGATATCTATTGTAGGGTGCGTCAGAGTTGAATGTGACGGCCACAAACTCACGCTTTCGCCCGCTCCGCACCCTACGGTTAGTTAGCTAAATTATTCGTTAATCCACCAAAAATTTATGAAAAGAAACCAGGTTTATGTGACATGAGTTATATGGGGACTTTCCCTTCCCGAATCCTCTCTTTCTTCGCGTCCTTAGCGCCTTCGCGGTTCGTTTAAAAAAGCCTATAATAAAATGCAAAATATCGCCCTTACCCCCGAACAGATATTATCAATCCGCAGCCACGGCGAAAGCACTTATCCCGAAGAATGTTGCGGTTTATTATTAGGTACAATCGCGGAGGGTGTGAAAACTTTAGTAGAAGTTTGGCCGACCGAGAATGCTTGGAGTGCTCAAGCCCAGGATAATTGGCCGGAACAAACAAGCTTGACAGAAAGACGCAGGTATGCTATTAAGCCAGAAGCGATGTTGCGGGCGATGAAACACGGGCGCGATCGCAAATTAGAGATCCTCGGCATCTACCATTCTCACCCGGATTGTGCAGCAGTGCCCTCAGAGTGCGATCGGACAATGGCCTGGGCCGAATACTCTTACATCATAGTTTCCGTCAGACAAGGCAGTTCAGAAGACCTCCGCAGTTGGAGTCTCGACGCCGAGGGCAACTTTCAAGCAGAGGAAATTGTCACAGCCGAACCGACTCAGATTAAGAAATAATTACTAAACATAACAAACACGCAAAAATGCGAAAGATTCAGATAGGATGTAATTCAAAATCGGAACTATACAGAATATCATGCTAAATCCTAATCTGGACGAGATCCAGCTCAACAAACAAGAATACGAACGCTACTCTCGCCACCTCATCCTGCCAGAAGTTGGATTGGAAGGCCAGAAGCGTCTCAAAGCTGCTAGCGTGCTCTGCGTCGGTACGGGAGGACTCGGTTCGCCGCTGTTGCTGTATTTAGCAGCCGCCGGTGTTGGCCGCATTGGGATTGTAGACTTTGATGTTGTAGACCATTCTAATTTGCAGCGCCAGGTAATTCACGGCACTTCTTGGGTGGGGAAGCCGAAGATTGATTCGGCGAAAAATCGGATTTTAGAAATCAATCCTTTTTGTCAGGTTGATTTGTACGAGACTCGCGTTAGTTCCGAAAATGCGATCGCCATTGCCACTCCCTACGATATCATCATCGATGGCACCGACAACTTTCCGACTCGCTATTTAATGAACGACGTTTCAGTGCTTTTAAACAAGCCCAACGTCTACGGTTCCATCTTCCGATTTGAAGGACAAGCAACAGTTTTCAACTACGAAGGCGGCCCGAATTACCGCGATTTGTACCCAGAACCCCCACCTCCTGGAATGGTTCCTTCCTGCGCGGAAGGCGGCGTTTTAGGCGTTTTACCTGGAGTGATTGGCTGCATCCAAGCCACGGAAGCTATCAAAATTATCCTAGGTCAAGGCACAACTTTAAGCGGCAGATTGTTGCTGTACAACGCCTTAGACATGACATTCCGCCAGTTGAAATTGCGGCCGAATCCAGTGCGGCCGGTAATTGACAAGTTAATCGATTACGAACAATTCTGCGGCATTCCTCAAGCAAAAGCCGAGGAAGCAGAACAACAGAAAATTCCTGAAATGACTGTCACCGAACTTAAAGAGTTAATCGACAGCGGCGCCAAGGATTTTGTCTTGTTGGATGTTCGCAATCCCAACGAGTATCAAATTGCTCAAATTCCCGGCTCAGTTTTGGTACCTTTACCCGATATCGAACACGGCCAAGGTGTTGCTAAAGTCAAGGAATTGTTGAACGGACATCGCTTGATTGCACATTGCAAAATGGGCGGCCGTTCTGCGAAGGCCTTGGGCATTTTGAAGGAAGCCGGAATTGAGGGGATTAATGTTAAGGGCGGGATTACCGCTTGGAGTCAAGAAGTAGATTCGTCCGTTCCTCAATATTAAGAGAAGACGGGGCTGTTGAAATCGCGGCGACACAGACAAAACCCGGCGATGCGGGTTGAAGATGCCCCGGCGATTGAAATCGCGGCGACACAAACAAAACCCGCCTCCGCGGGTTGAAGAAAACGAGACATCTCAAATTATGTCATTTTCTTCAGTCCGCGGAGGCGTCCAGGATTGTTTGTGTAGACGCGGTTTCAACCGCCGTCTTATCTTCGCTTAATTTTACCTAGTAAATTCTTGGAATTTGCCCCCAACATCACCAAAGACCAAACCACAACCCCCGCGCCAATACTAATCAACAAAACCAGCGCAAAAGAATTGATTCCCACCTTCAGGAAAGGCAAAGCAATCACCTGATTCGGCGGGTCTTGTTTGATCAAATAAGGAGAACTCCCAGCCACTACCCCGGCGACTCCCAAACCAAATCCGACAGCTTGAATCGTGACTTCTAATTTCGCATCCCGATAAGCTTCTTCAATGGCGACAACACCTCGAATTGCTTCCATTGCCTTGTCTAGCAAGCCCGTGCCGTGGGTGAAGTAGCCTAAGTCTGCTTTGATTTGTGCTTGAAACCGCGGCGACGTTTCTTTGCTGAATAATTCGAGAAAGCTTAAATCGCACTGAGTATCAGTGTACTTCTTCCGGGATTTTAAGTCAAGACTTATCTGATTTAACTTATCTTCGTAGTTTTTGGCGTTAATGGCGATCGTATTTTGCCTAAATTCCAACTCCATCAGCAAGCGCGAATACTTGACAGCCCGCGACGGCATCTCAATTGTCTGACGTTTCAGACGTTCTAATTCCTCTTCCTTTAAACCCGCACCTCTCAATTGTCGCTGCTGCGCTTCGTCTTGCTGCAAATACTTAAAAGTCGCGTCGATATTCAGTTCAATTTGTTTGTATTCCTCGCGAGTCACCAAGTAGAGTTTGCGGGTGTCTTGATAAGCGCGGAGAATCTTATTGCGGTACAAAAACAACTCGACAAAATCGCTGTAGCGCGTCTCATCCCAGATGTCATCAGTTGCAGAACTGTTGAAAAACCAGACAATAATGTGACATTCAGTATCTTGGCGATTGGGATTGCCGTATTCTAAAATTGGACTGCCAAACAACTCGCCTTGACGGTAAAAACTCGGCAGCTTGTCACCGGAAATCAACTTTTCCAGACACTGTTGCGCTAAATTTTTCAGAAACTGCGAATCTTCCCGCGCCGCCTGATTTTGTTCGACACTCAGCCAAGCCGTAAGCAGCAAAGTTTGACCGAAATAGCTTTGCACAAAATCCGGCAGCAAGCAGTTATCGGGATTAAAATCCTTGAAAATGCTAACACCGACAGCGGGCGTTTTAACGTTATTAACTTTTTCGGGGACGCGAATTTGCAAACCCAAGGCATAGCTGTCATCAATCCGCACTGGTTGGGCGAAACCTTTGAGATTAATTTGCTGGTTGTCGTGGGAAATATCCTTAGCAAAAGCGAGAGAATTGCGGCCGCCCACAACTTGTTTGTCAATCAGGTTAACTCGCCATCCGAGAGGTTCGTCTTTTTTGGATAAATAGCTGCCGTTGAATCCTTTACCCACTGCTAATTTAGCTTGCAATATCTCGTTGCACTTTTCCCACAGTTTGGTTAATTCTACAAGAGAACTCGACTCTGTTTCTGAAGGTTTGCAGAGGTGATAGGCAAATAAATAGACGTTCGGGGCATAGATTTTGCTATTTTGAGTCATTGCCTTTATCAGATTTATGTGCATCGAGTTGTTGAAGTTTTTGGCAAGCTTCTTCAATGGCTTGACGCAGAGTTTGAGTGGTATTGGTTAACATCTGTTGTGTAGTTGGGGTGGGTTCGCCCGCATCGTCGAAATCTTTCCGCACTTGTTCTTTTAAAGTTTCTCCCAATCCATGATGGGCGCACCACTTGCTGATAGTCATAGCAATCGGGAATAATTCATCATCGGCTGATTCAGCTATTTCTGTATCTAGTTTGGGTAAATCTTGCCATGTTGTGGGCATGAAAATGCTCGGATTTTCGCGCAGCCATTTGAAGAAGACAATGATAACTTTTTCAGGTTCCATAAAATAATTCTCCGTTAATAAAATGTCAGGGTTGGTTGGTTGGGTTGGGGCGGGTTTATGTAATTTTTTTGTGGGAATCAAAGATGGTTGGTGAACCCGCCCCAACGAAATTTGGTAATACAATCATACATCTAAAACACCAAGATTTGTAGGGGCGGGTTCGCCGAAATTTAGGTCATCAAATCGCAGAACTCGAAAACCCGCCCCCACCCATCGCAGATACCCAAAAACCTCTGACGCGATCGGGGTTGGTTGGTTGGGTGGGGGCGGGTTTTTGTAAGTTGTTTGTGAGAATCTTCGATTGTTGGTGAACCCGCCCCTACGAGATTTGGTAATACTAAAATACATCCAAAATACTAAGATTGGTAGGGGCGGGTTCACCCAAATTTAGGTCATCAAATCGCAGAACTCGAAAACCCGCCCCTCCATCCCACAACCCGAAAAATCTATATCCTAATATCCAGTAGCACAGAATGCCGCCCAATACTTGGGATGACTAAACGGCCGTTGCTCTGGCGACAATACTAACCACAGTTCCACACTTTCGCCCGATTTTTTATCTAAATTTAAGGATTTAACCCAAACTCCAAAATCCTCCTTACTGACTGCGCGCATCCAGTTTTGGGCGGCGTTCAAAGCCACGGCTACTGAAACTTTCCGTAGCAATTCCTGATAAAATTTTATCATTAAAATCGCCGTCGCCAAATCATCAACTGACCACAACGTGCTGACAACATTCATACTTCCAGCATACAAGAAGCCGCTGGGTAAACCAATATACTCATCAGTCATTTCTGTTAAACCAGTTAACCCGGTTTCGCAGGCGGAGAGTGTCACCAGATTGCACTTGCTTAATTCTAAATCGGCAAAGATTTCTCGCAAAGTTAGGCATTTTTCCGGGATGGCTTTTCGCCCGCTTCGCATCGTCACATAGCGGGGAGTTTCGGGCCTATCCTCTTGAAGCCCCCCCTTACCAAGGGGGGGTTGGGGGGGGTTAATTTCCTCTGGAAGCCCCCCCTTACCAAGGGGGGGTTGGGGGGGGTTAATTTCGAGGATTTGCGGCGGGTTAATTTCTGAGGTTGATTCGATCGCACCAGCGAGGGCTAGAAGGGACAGCAGCGGATAGTCAAAGTTAAAGACTCCGTGACAGGAAAAGTGGATGTAGCTAGCATTGGAGAGGTTTTTGAGGTTTTCGTTGAAGGCGATTTTTGTGGCTTGTTGTTTGATTAATATGTCATGGGGATTGAATCTTTGTTTGATGATTTCTACTTCCATGTCGGCGTTCGATAAATCTTCGGTGGGATTCTGAATCGCAAATAATGGCTGAAGTTCGGGGGCGGGAGATGGGCGGGTTTTGCTGCGTTTTTGTACGAGTTCTAGTAGTTGCAAACTGGGGGCGTATTTCACGCCGCTGGGGAAGCAGTCTAGGAGGTTTTTCGTAGGGGCGGTGCCCCCGTGCCCGCCCTCCGTGAATGGTAGGGCGTGGAGGGGGAATAGGTGCAAGTAGCGATGGGGTACTAATATTAGTTGGCGGCAGCGATTCGGGATTTTGGCGACTATCTCATCTAGCTGCAAGATTTCGGAGAGTTTGTGCAGTTTTGCGGATAGGGTTTTTTGCCAGATTTTTTGTTTGGCTTTGTCGCGGTATTCGTTGAGATAGTCGTTTTTCCAGGTTTCTAATTCGGCTAATTCGGTGGCGGTAATTGGTATTAAGTCTATTTTGTCGCGGGTGATGATGAAGGCCGATCCCCCCCAGTCTTGGTTGTTAAAGTTGTCTGGATTGCCGATGTACCATTCTACAATTGCTGTTTCTGTATCTAATGTTTGCTGGAATTCGGCGATGTTTATGGGTTCGACTTTCTGGGTTAGCTTGAATTCTGGTTCTCGCTGTTTAAAGGGTTCGAGGAATTGGGCTAGTTGGTGCAATGCTGTTGCTAAGTTGTCTGTTTGTTGTTGTTGCGATTCGGGGGTGAGGTTGCGGGATTGAGTTGTGCGTTGTGTGTCTGAGTCTTCCGGAACCCCCCCCGGCCCCCCCTTGGTAAGGGGGGGAGTTGGAGTGGGAGTTGGTGTTTCCGGAACCCCCCCCGGCCCCCCCTTGGTAAGGGGGGGAGAAAGAGTGGGAGAGGATGATTCTGTTTCTAGGAATTGTTGGGCGGCGGCGATTTGGCTGCGTAAGTTTCTGAGTTGTTGTTTTTCGGATTCGGTGGCGGTTTTGGGATAGATTTCGCTGTTGGTGAAGAGTTCGACTAGGTAGCGGGATTTGCTGCGTTCTACGGTTTGGACTGCTTTGTGATATTGTTGGTGGTTGATGCAGGATTGCATCATTTTTTCGTAGATATCGAGGTTTTCTTCTATTATTTCTCGTTTGCGGCTTGGGGATGTTACCCACTCGCGGCTTTGTTCGACTGCTTCGATCGCTTTTTCGTAGCCAAAGATGGCTGTTTCCCACAAGCTTTCTCTAAATCCTAAATCGCCTAAGTTTTGCGCTGTTAGCAGACATTGAAGCGGTAAGGTGGTAGGAGTATAAACTTGTAAAGCTGCTTGATAAAATGCGATCGCCCTTTCTAAATTATCACCCCTGTCTTCCTTGATTCTGTTTTTGTAAGCTTCTCCCAAATTATTTTGAGTCATTGCCCAATCTTGGGGAAAAGCATCGCGGGTGCGAACTTGTAAAGCTGCTTGATAAAATGCGATCGCCCTTTCTAAATTATCACCCCTGTCTCCCTTGATTTTGTATAAGTAAGCATTTGCCAAATTATTTTGAGTCGTTGCCCAATATTCGGGAAAAGCTGGGCGGGTGTAAACTTGTAAAGCTGCTTGATAAAATGCGATCGCCCTTTCTAAATTATCACCCCTGTCTCCCTTAATTCTGTTTCTGTAAGCAATTGCCAAATTATTTTGAGTCATTGCCCATTTTTCGGGAAAAGCTTGGCGGGTGCAAACTTGTAAAGCTGCTTGATAAAATGCGATCGCCCTTTCTAAATTATCACCCCTGTCTCCCTTGATTCTGGAATAGTAAGCAGTTGCCAAATTATTTTGAGTCGTTGCCCAATATTCGGGAAAAGCTGGGCGGGTGTAAACTTGTAAAGCTGCTTGATAAAATGCGATCGCCCTTTCTAAATTATCACCCCTGTCTTCCTTGATTCTGTTTTTGTAAGCTTCTCCCAAATTATTTTGAGTCATTGCCCAATCTTGGGGAAAAGCATCGCGGGTGCGAACTTGTAAAGCTGCTTGATAAAATGCGATCGCCCTTTCTAAATTATCACCCCTGTCTCCCTTGATTCTGTCACTGTAAGCAGTTGCCAAATTATTTTGAGTCATTGCCCAATCTTGGGGAAAAGCATCGCGGGTGCGAACTTGTAAAGCTGCTTGATAAAATGCGATCGCCCTTTCTAAATTATCACCCCTGTCTCCCTTGATTCTGTTTCTGTAAGCAGTTGCCAAATTATGTTGAGTTATTGCCCATTTTTCGGGAAAAGCTTGGCGGGTGCGAACTTGTAAAGCTGCTTGATAAAATGCGATCGCCCTTTCTAAATTATCACCCCTATCTCCCTTGATTCTGTATAAGTAAGCATTTGCTATACTGTTTTGATTTATGGCCCAATCTTCTGGGTAATCTGCGCGGGTAAAAATAGTTAATCCTATATCCAGACAAGCAATAGCAATCTCTATGTTGCTGCTCCGACTGCCTTGCTGAAGACTTAAAAATTCAATATTTAAATTGTATAAAATATTGGCATGATTTTCTGCTCGATCTGCCTCCAAATTGGGCAGTGTTTCCGTTGCCCACTCTCGCAAATATTGGGCAAATTCATCGTCTAATAATTCTAGATTGGCTTGCAGGATGGTGGTTTCTTCTTCGCTGTCCCCGGTGAGGAGAGATTGAATCAGGGTGAGATAGGCTTCGCGGCGTTCTTCGTTCATTTTTGACTACCCATGTTTGTTGAATTTTACATTTTGGGGGGAAATCAAGGGTTTTTTGGGTGGTTTTTAGGGTTCAAGAAACCGGGTTTTTATGGATATTTAGGGTGATTTGCAAGTATTTGGGATAAAAACCCGGTTTCTGGGTGGGTTTCTGGGTTCTGGGATAGACTTTTGTTTACCGCCGAGGCTAGATCCCCCCTAGCCCCCCTTAAAGAAGGGGGGGACAAGATTCCGATCGAAGTCCCCCTTCTTAAGGGGGATTTAGGGGGATCTGGCCTGGGCTATAAACGAGAGATACAAAGAGTTTTAGTCTCCTACACAAAACCCAGATTAACCCAACCCTTCAACCAACAAATTGCGAGCACAATCCAACGCTTCCTGCAACTTACTAGCATCGCGTCCCCCAGCCTGCGCCAAATTAGGCCGCCCGCCGCCTTTTCCGCCGCAAAGTTGAGCAATTCCCCCGATAAACTTGCCAGCTTGCAATCCTTTCCGATTAACTTCTGGACTAAAAGCAGCTACCAAACTTACCTTGTCCGCATCAGCAACCGAAGCTAAAACAACCGCTGCATTTCCTAATTTTTGCTGCAATCTTTCCGCCGCAGTTTTCAGCGCTTCTGCATCCACATCTCCTAATTGAGCTACAATGATTTTGAATTCTCCGAGATCCTCCGCCGCATTTAACAACTGGTCAGATTTGGCGATCGCCAATTCCGACTTCACAGCAGCCAACTGCTTCTGAGTATCCTTCAACTCATTCTGCAAATTAGTAATCCGGTTGGGTAACTCTTCCGGCTTCGCCTTAAATCGATCGCCCAAATCGCGCACCACCCTGTCTCGCACGTTCAAATAATCCAACACAGCTTGGCCCGAAACCGCCTCAATCCGGCGAGTACCGGCCGCTACCCCAGCCTCGGAAACAATCTTAAACAGCCCGATTTCAGCCGTATTGCTGACGTGAGTCCCCCCGCACAATTCCATCGAAACGCCGGGAAAATCGATAACCCGCACCACGTCGCCGTACTTCTCGCCAAACATCGCGGTAGCGCCTTTTTCTCGCGCTTGGGCGATCGGCATTTCGGCAACTTCCGCAGCGTGGGCTTCAGCAATCCAACTATTAATTAAATCCTCAATTTTCTCCAACTCTTCTGCTGTCACAGCGCGGGGAGAATTGAAGTCAAACCGCAATCTGTCTGTCGATACTAAGGAACCTGCTTGGGAAATTGAATCGTCTACAATCTTTCGCAAAGCTGACTGCAATAAGTGAGTTGCTGTGTGGTTCGCTTGAATCCGGCGGCGGCCGCTATTGTCAATTTTCGCAGTCAAACTATCGCCAACTTTCAGCGTTCCCCGTTCCACAAACCCGAAATGCACGAAGAAATCGGATTCCTTCTTCACATCATCAACTCTCACCAACAAACTCTGACCGTTTTCTCCGCTGTTCAAATAACCTTTGTCCCCAAGTTGTCCGCCGGATTCTGCATAAAATGGCGTTTGATTCAACACAACTTGTACCTCAGTTCCCGCCTCTGCTGATTCCACAGCTTGACCGTCAACTAAGATAACTTTTACTTCGGCTAAACTCGACAATTCAGTATAGCCAACAAACTCTGTTCCCTGGATTGTTTCAGCTAACTTATCTAAGGAACCCTGCACTGTTAAATCAATGCTTTGGTGAGCTTCTTTTGCGCGAGTTTGCTGTTCCTTCATCGCCACTTCAAAGCCGTCCAAATCAACAGTTATTCCCTGTTCTTCAGCAATTTCTTGAGTCAGTTCTAAGGGGAAACCGTAGGTATCGTAAAGGGTGAAGGCATCTTGTCCGCTGATTTGGAGGTTGGCTTGCTGTTTTGTACGATCGACAATTTCCTCAAGCAGCTTCTCTCCACGTTCCAAAGTCTTGAGAAACTGCGCCTCTTCCCTTGCCAATTCTGCCTTAATTTGAGCTTCGCGCTGCCGCACGTTGGGATAAGCTGCTTCCGAAAGGGCGATCGCACTTTCGGCCACCCGCACCGTAAATTCGCCCTGAATCCCAATCAGCCGCCCGTGGCGCACCACCCGCCGGATCAAGCGGCGCAAAATGTAACCGCGGCCGACATTTGACGCGCGAATTTCGTCTGCAATCATGTGTACCACAGCCCGAATGTGGTCGCCAATTACTTTCAGCGAAACCTTGACATTTTCATCGCTTTTGTGGTAATCAATTCCGGCAATTTCCGCTGCCGATTGGAGGATCGGAAAAATCAAATCTGTTTCGTAATTGTTGGGGACTTTCTGGAGGATTTGCGCCATCCGTTCCAATCCCATCCCCGTATCAATATTTTGATTTTGCAGCGGTGTTAAATTGCCTTCTGCATCCTTATTGTACTGCATGAAAACCAGGTTATAAAATTCAATAAACCTGCTATCATCTTCGAGGTCAATATTATCGCCTCTTTCGGGGTGGAAATCGTAATAAATCTCGGAACAAGGGCCGCAGGGGCCTGTGGGGCCAGATTGCCAGAAATTGTCTGCTTCTCCCATGCGTTGAATGCGATCGCCCGGAATCCCAATTTCATCGCGCCAAATCGCAAAAGCTTCGTCATCTTCGCGGAAAACGCTAACAACTAAATTGGATGCTGGTAAACCGAAAACCTCGGTAGAAAGTTCCCAAGCCCACGCAATGGCTTGTTTCTTGAAATAATCCCCAAAACTGAAATTGCCCAACATCTCAAAAAACGTGTGGTGGCGGGCGGTGCGGCCGACGTTTTCGATGTCGTTGGTGCGGATGCACTTTTGCGAAGTGGTGGCGCGCGGTGATTCTGCCGCCCGCTGTCCGAGAAATATCGGCTTAAATTGTAGCATTCCGGCGATCGTCAGCAATACCGTCGGATCTTCCGGCACCAAAGAAGCGCTGGGCAAAATTTTGTGTCCCCGCTGGGCGTAAAAGTCGAGGAATGTTTGGCGGATTTCGCTGCCGCCCAGAGACTTAGGAGTAATAGACATGACAAAAACACTTAAGTATGTAAAGTTGTAGCAACAATAGAATTTATAGGAATTGAGCACGGGTGTCCAGAAACCGGGTTTTTCAACCAGAATAGTTGCTTAAAATCCTCAATCTCGGTGAAAAAACGCGGTTTCTTTGCGGGCAGCCGTGCGTGAGTCCTAACTGACATCTATGTGGATATTTATATCATTATACTTAGTAATGTAAAGAGCCATCAAGTTTTACAAATTGTGCTTTACTCCTCCCAAAGACCGTGCTAACTTAACAATAGACACCGGGACAGAAAGAAACAGGAGGTCGCTATATTTAGAAGCAAAGTTCAAGGATATAGACATGGTGTCTCCGGTCTAAATTCCGAGGCGCGGCCGAAATTAACCGAACACAACTTGGAATAGTGGCAAAACTGCCGATCGCGCAGTTCAGCCAAACCGCAGTCGAGTCAGACTAATTGTGCTTGCGGATTAAAAGTAAAGCTGCACAAGTTGTAAACCCTAGTAAGTAATAGTTCTCTACCGGAAACACATCTCGTTTGTTAGAAAATCAAAGGTTCTTATATTATTGGGTCCGATCGTTGTCGATCGGGCCCTACGCTTTTTTATAGGGAAATGGGAAGAGGGGGAGAGAGGGAGAGGGAAGAATGCCGATGGAAGCATCTCTGCGCAAGCTCTTATAGTGCTGTCCCCGAAGAGCGAGTCTTTGATAGTGCGAGCGTCTCGCTCGCTTGCGGAACTCACGTAGAGCGTCCCCGAAGAGCGAGTCTTTGATAGTGCGAGCGTCTCGCTCGCTTGCGGAACTCACGTAGAGCGTCTCGCTCGCTTGCGGAACTCACGTAGAGCGGGGACGGTCGCTTGCGGAACTCACGTAGAGCGGGGACGGTCGCTTGCGGAACTCACGTAGAGCGTCCCCGAAGAGCGAGTCTTTGATAGTGCGAGCGGGGACGGTCGCTTGCGGAACTCACGTAGAGCGTCTCGCTCTATTCGTGCTATCCGGCTCGGACTGCTGTGACTCGATCGAGCTTTTGAGTTATACCTTATACAAAGCGAGCGATCGCCCCCGCCCGC
Organism: Microcoleus sp. Aus8_D2; assembly: GCF_036702665.1. NCBI lineage: Bacteria > Bacillati > Cyanobacteriota > Cyanophyceae > Oscillatoriales > Microcoleaceae > Microcoleus > Microcoleus sp. Aus8_D2. The sequence continues at coordinate 168,596 of NZ_JAUBUN010000006.1, read as the reverse complement.
TTTGTGCCGTGGCCCCGGCGCTGTGGCATTAGGCACGGTCAAAGATGCGATATCATTGAAAAGTCAGTACAAGACATGAAAACCTACCTCGCTGTCTGGAGGAAAATCTACGCCCATAGGAGCTTGCTGCAAGGCAAGGATAGCAAACCGCTATTTTTGGGAGCCTCGTTGTGGCTCTGATAATTGCCTCCAAGAACCTGAATTTCACGGAAATTTAGAGTTAAACTTCTCAAGCATCTCATCCCCGACTTTCGGGGTGGGAGTGTCTCAAAGTCGAGCTGTGCCTCAAAAAGCCCCTGTATCTGACAACTGTCACCAATAACAGTCAAAGTCAGTAGCACGTATGAAGGGCCTGCTGAAACGGTTCGACTAGCAGTTTAACAAAAAATATAGTACAGTTCTTAAATTCACAATTTTGGGAGATTCGAGGTAAAATCATGGCCGAAATAACCAAAGAAGAAATGCGCGAACGCCTGGGAAATATTGACCAGATTCGCGATATAATTTTCGGGGCGCAGCTTAGAGAATACGACAATCGCTTCGATAAAATAGATTCCGACTTGTCGATGATGCAGCAAGATATGCAGGCTCGCATCGAACAGGTGAAAACAGTTCTGTCCACAGAAATGAGAGCGGCAGTTGATTCGTTAGAAAAGAAAGTTAAATCGCTCACCTTAAACTCGCAAGAAGAAAGCGCCGATCTCCGGCAGCAAATCGATCGCGTTAACCGCAAATTCTCCAGCACCATCGAAGCCCTCGACGAAGCCATCGACAATCAAACCAGTTCGATTCGCGACGAACTCTCCCAAACCAGAGAGCGACTCTCCGAAGAAACCCGCACTTTGAAAACACAGGTTTTTGAAGAACTCGATCGGCGCTTTTCCATGCTCAGAGATGTTAAAGTTTCCAGAGACGACATGGCAGAAATTCTGTTTGAACTCGGCATGAGGCTCAAAGGCACAGAATTTGTGCCCGAACTTAAAGGCGTTGCTGATAATAAGTTAAATAACGATTTTCTGTTACCGGAGCGCCACCACCACGGATAATAACGCATGGCTTTACCGAAAGAAAATCCGGAAGTTGAAAATCAGCTAGAGGGTTTTGTTTCTCAACCTGACGAGTCTGCTGCCGATGCAGCAACCCAGCTAGAACCCTTGCTGAATCTGTTAGTCGATCTCAAAATTATTGCTGGTTCAAAGCAGCAAAATCCCGAGCCCGAAGGTGACAGCAGCGGCAAAAACGGTCAAGCTGGGGCCCTCGGCGGGTTGATGGATTTGTTAGGTATTTCTGAGCAAGAGCAACAGGAAATTGCAGCCGTCGGGCCAGAAACTCGCTCTCGCCAATCCGAAGGTGACAGCAGCGGCAAAAACAATCAAGCTGGGGCTCTCGGTGGTTTGATGGATTTGTTAGGTATTTCTGAGCAAGAGCCAGAGGAAATTGCAGCCGTCGGGCCAGCAACGGGAGCTCGCCAACCCGAGTCTACTGATTCCCCTGCTGTTGCAGGCGAGTCCAAAAGTTGGCTGTTTGCTACTCACAAACTCAACACTTCTGAACTGGAAAAAAACTATTCTTCAGCTAAAACTATAGATATTTCCGCAGATGTTTCGGATTTGGAGAGAGAATCGCCGCTACAAGAATTGCCCTTGACAATTTCTGATTCTCCCCAGCACCTACAGGGCGAAAAATCCCAGGATTCTGACACCGCTATAGGGGATTCGCCCATTCCCCAAACTCTGGCACCAACCGCAGCAACCGATCGCAATTCCCCAGCGCGCGGACTTTCACAGCCATCAGAAAAAATATATGCAGATCCAAGTGTGGCATCGATTGAACCGAAGCCACAGTCGCAAGCACAGCCGACACCTCTATCGCAGCGATCGGAAATCTTAGGCGAAATTAAACAAGACTTCAGTGAAGCCGACAGCGCGATGGGAAGGCTGCAAAATCTGATTTTTGGTTCGCAAATGTCAGATATCGAGCAAGTGAAAAATCTCCTAGCAGAAACCGATTTGCCGGGGGTGCGCAATTTGCTCGCAAGCATCGACTCTAAATTAGGAAAACTCGAACACCAAATCTACGATCCCCAAGAGCTGATCGCCCTAATGCTGCCTTGGATCGCAGAAATTCTCAGCCGCAAAATTGCCGATTCCCGAGAAGAAGTTGTTAACGCGATAGTCCCAATTATTGATGAAGTAATTAGGGCTAAAACTGTGGAAAACAGGCAAGCAATGAGTTCGGCGATAGGTGAGTTGCTCCCCGACGCACTTGCTCAACAAATAAAAGATTCGCCAGCAGATATTGCTCGGGCGATCGCCCCAGAAATGGGTTTGGCGATTAAAGAGCAAATTCGCCTCGATCAAGAGTCGATCGCCCAAGCCCTCGCCCCGGAAATGGGCAAAGCGATTACAGCCCAAATCGCCCTCGAACGCGACTCTATGGTGGATGCTCTCTATCCCGTCATTGGCAGTACGATCTCTAAATACATGGCAGAAGCTATTAAAACTATCAACGAAAAAGTCTCAAATAGCTTAAGCATGGAAGGAGTTGGGCGCAAAATTCGATCGCAAGTACAAGGAGTCTCGGAAGCTGAATTAATCCTCAGAGAATCAATACCTTTTGCCGTCCAAGCAGCATTCTTAATTCACAAAGCCTCAGGCTTGGTAATTTCCGAAGCTCAACACTCAGGCAATTACCAGTTAGAATCGGAAATGGTAGCAGGAATGCTGACAGCTATTCGCAGCTTTGTGAACGAATGCATCGTTCAGCCTGGGGAAATTTCTGAACTCAATCTAATTGAATACGGCGACTCAAAAATTATGCTAGAAGTAGCGGGATACTGCTACATGGCAGTCATCATTAAAGGAGAACCGCCACAGTCGTTCATCAACAAAGTGCGACAAACAGTTACTACTCTCATCCTTAATTACGCTAAATTAATTCACGAGTTTAACGGCGATCCCGGTACTATACCGGACTCTCTGCACCCGTTGATCGAAAGCTTATTCGAGCCGCTGGAAAAGCAAAAATCAACAAAACTCCCGATCGCCCTGATCGGCATGAGCATGGCAGCCATGAGCTTAATCTTAGTACCTTGGGGAATTTATCAGTCTCGCAGCAGCGTTGACCGCAACCTCGCAACAAATGCCGCTTTAGCTTTAGCATCGACCCCAGAATTAGCCGTTTACCGCTTAAACGCCGAGGTTGAGGGCAACACTCTCAAGTTAACCGGAAAATTGCCAAATCCAGAATTGCGCGCCAAAGCCGCCAAAATAGCCGCATCAACTGTACCAAATCTGAAATTAGACAATAAAATTGTCGCTGTAGATGTACCTCCAGATCCCGTGTTGACGGCGGGTGAGGTGCAGCGGATCACCGCTGTCTTGAACCGCTTGTCGGGCGTTTCTATTTCTAGTCGGTATGGCGATCGCAAAGTTACAGTAGAGGGTACAGTCATGGAGGGTGCAGACTCACAGAAAATTGCTCAGTCCCTGAAGCAAATTCCCGGCGTTCAGTCGGTCGTCAGCACTGTTAAACTAGATCCGCTCAAAATTGCAACCCGCATCTACTTCGACCAAGGATCGACAACATTAGACTCAACATCGGGAGCAATCCTCGCCAGTGTCAAAAGTTTCATGGATCAATATCCTCAAAAACATATTAAGATAATTGGACACAGCGATCGCACAGGGGAACTTGTCACAAATCAACAGTTGTCGATCCAGCGTGCCGCAGCAGTGCGAGATGCTTTAGTGCGGCAAGGTGCTGACCCGAAGCGCCTCCAAGCGCTCGCCAGCCCCAATCCTCCGGCCGGCGTGGAGCCCAATCAACCGCTACTTTTAAGCAGATGCGTGCTATTTGAACCAATAACTAAGATCGTAAACAGCAAATAATTATGTCAGTTACTATATCTAAAAAAATGTGCATGATCGGCGACTTTGGCGTCGGTAAAACCAGCCTGATCCGCCGTTTTGTCGATCGGGAATTCAGCGACCAGTACCTCTCGACTGTCGGAGTGAAAATTTCCCGCAAAAGTATCATACTAGAAAACACAAAACAGCAGGAAATCGTCACAGCACAGTTGCTGATTTGGGACTTAGAAGGGCATACAAAATTCAAAGGAATCGCACCGACTTACTTGCAGGGAGCTAGCGGCGTCTTAATCGTTGCCGATGTCAGCCGCTCCGAAACAGTTGAGCGAATCTCCGAACACGTTAAGCTTTTTTCTTCAGTCAACCCCAAAGGGTCAATTATCATCGCTTTGAACAAAGTAGACTTGATTGACGAGGAAAAATTGGCACTGCTAGTGGAAATCTCCCACTCGATCGGTCAAGACAAAGTAATAGCAGTTTACACCACATCGGCTAAAACAGGCAAAGACGTTGACGAAATCTTTCAGAAACTAGCTTACACAATGGTAGAACAAGTATGAACCCCCTTTTTAAGAAGCTCTTGGGCCCGCGACAAACAGAGTATCTGGTAGTAAATCACAATTTCATCATTCAGGAAACCTCTGGCGAAGTGCAGCATTATGCCGATACTCCCGGCGACGCGCTCCCCGGTGCAGATGCTCGGATCAGTTTTCCCGAACTGATTGGGATTGAAAATATCCTGATGTCGATCGTGATGGGACGGCGGCCGAGTTTTGAACTCAAAGGTATCGCTCGGTTTGCCGACAACAACCGCCCTTTATACTTTGATATGTTGGCTATAGAACATGAAAACGAACAAGATATGGCAAGTAATTTGCTAATTTTGATTGAAGATACCACCGAAAAAATGGTGATGAAGCAATCCTTGATGCAGAGGGCGAATGAAGCTAATCTTTTGGTGAGCGCCTTAGCCGCTTCTAAAGATTATATAGATAAAGTTATTCGCTCGATGGGTGATGCTTTGTTGGTGACAACAACCTCAGGAATTATCAAAACAGTCAATCAATCGGCACAATGGTTATTTGGGTACAGCGAAGCAGAATTACTCGACCACCCCCTTTCCATAATAGTTGTCGAAGAAAAATTGCTTTACCAAGCTCGCCACCGCTATATTTTGTCTCAAAAAGAACTGCTCAGAGAATTGGAAGTAGTCTGCATTACTAAAGCAGGAGAAGAAATTTGGGTGGAATTTTCCTGTTCGGCAATTCAGACAGAATTAAAGGGGCTGTACGATTTCATCTATATCGGCAGGGATATTACAGGACGCAAGCAAGAAGACATAGAAATTCGTCGCTCTTTGGCAAAAGAGCAAGAACTCAGACAGCTAAAATCTCGTTTTTTCTCGATGCTCGCTCACGAATTCGGCAATCCTTTAAATACAGTATTATTTGCTACTCAAATCCTCAAAGAATACGGCGACGAAATCACCCACGCGGAAAAACAAGAATACCTCGAACACGTTAAATCAGCATCTAAACACATGGCTCAGCTATTAGATGACGTGCGGTTGCTCAGCAGCGCCGAAGCAGGAAAACTCAAATTCAATCCCGCACCAGTTGACTTGCGAAAATTTTGCAGCGAGTTAGTAGAATCAATTAAAATTAGTTACGGACAAAATCATAAAATTCACTTTATTTGCCGAAAATCTCTTCCGCCCGCGAAAAACCCCGCTCGGGAGTCGGAGGAAACACAACACTGGCCCGCACTGGATTCCAAATTGCTGCGGCACATATTGACAAATTTGCTGTCAAATGCTGTCAAATATTCGCCGATCGACAGCTATATTGATTTTGAATTAAATTGTCATAATGAAGAAGCTACATTTAAAATAAAAGACGCAGGCATTGGCATTCCTATAGAAGACCAAGAACAACTGTTTGAATCTTATTACCGAGCCCAAAATGTCGGAAAAATACCCGGTACAGGACTGGGTTTATCCATAGTCAAGCAGTGTGTAGACTTGCACGGAGGTCAAATCGAATTTTCTAGCGACACAGGGTTAGGCACTACATTTATAGTCACAATTCCATTTGACAAATAAAGGTAATACGATTTTCGTATTGAAGATTTTCGTATTGAATATTTGGGAATGACCCCTCCCAAAAACGAGTACCGTGCCAGGTACGCGAGCGTCAGCGTCGATCCCAAAATTTTAGACAAAAGTTCAAGCTGCCAGATTCATCTATGCAGTAAATTTCAAATCTCAAATCGACTAATGACGGCAGGACTAATGACGGCAGGACTAATGACGGCAGGACTAATGACTCATGACTCATGACTCATGACTATCACGAACAGAGGGCGCGTTCACCACTAAAAAATCCAACATGACAACCCTGTTAAAAAAACTGTTGGTTCCCCACCACTTGGAGTACCTAGCACTGGATCGAGACTTTTTAATCCAAGAGACATCTCTCCAAGTGCAGCGCTTTGCCGACTGTCCCGAGGAAGTAGCGGCCGGCAACGATGTCCGCATTCCCTTTCCCGAATTGGTGGGAACTGAAGAAATTTTAATCGATATTTTTGAAGGGCGGTTGCCAAATTTTGAATTAAAAGCGATGACGCGAGTATTAGAAAATGGCTCGCGGCTTTATTTTGATATGTATATCGTCGAGTTTAGCAATGACGATAACGAGCAGAGATTAATTGTATTTTTTGAAGACGTAACCGACAGGATGGGTTTGGAACAAACTCTAGTCCAAGCTACCAATGAAATGAATATTTTATTGAGTACCTTAGCGGCAACTAATAATTATGTTGAAAAAATTATTACTTCCATGGCCGAAGTTTTGTTGGTGACAACGGCATCGGGAAAAATCAAAAAAGTCAATCAAGCGGCTCAAGATTTGTTCGGTTACAGCGAATCAGAATTAGTAGGCCAGCAAATAGACGCTCTTGGTGCTGAGGGATCGTCTTTGCAAGCAGTCAGCCAAGAGCAGCCTCAACAATCTCAAACTAACACCGAAGTAATTTGCACGGCAAAAACCGGAGAAAAGCTCACAGTTTCCTTTTCCTGTACGGCGATTCCGACTGACATGAAAAGTATTTCTGCAACTTCTGCAGCCCTCCAAGATTTCGTGTACATCGGTCGCGACGTTACGGACAGACAGCGAGCCCGCAAGCGCAAAGTAGCTCAGTACGTCACCACTCACATCCTCTCTACATCCGAAACAATCAAAAAAGCTCTAGAAGCAATTCTCCCGGCAATTTGTGACAGTTTGGGGTGGGATACTGCTGAACTTTGGATGCCACCGGAAGCTGGGGAAAAACTGCTGTCAGGAAATAAGAGAATAACTGCGGTTTCCGACCCCAATTCGCTGCGGTGCATCGCCAGTTGGACAAAACCCTCTGTTTCCATCCCCAAATTTGCCGAATTTGCCCAACAAATGACCTGTGGATTCGGCGAAGGATTACCCGGTCTCGTTTGGGCCAGCGGTTCCTCTCAGTGGATTGCAGATGTCACAGAAAGCGACAGTTGTCGGCGCCGAGAAATTGCGGCTCAAGAAGGACTGCACGGAGCTTTTGGTTTCCCAATTTTGGGCGACTACGAGCAGGAAAATTCGGAAAGATCTGTGTTGGGGGTGATGATTTTTTTTAGTCGCGAAGTGCAGTGTTTTGATGAAGAATTGCTGCAAACAATGACAACAATCGGCAGCCAAATTGGTCAATTTCTCAAGCGCAAGCAAGCCGAAATAGCTTTGCGGGAAAGTGAAGAACAACTGCGAGACTTATTTGAAAATGCTACTGACTTAATTCAAAGTATTGGAGCTGACGGTCATTTTTTGTATGTAAATAGTGCTTGGCGGCAAACTCTGGGCTACAGCGAAGCAGAAATTGCTCAAATGACTGTTTTTGATATCATTCATCCCAACAGTTCCCCAGAGTCTATGGATATATTATATCAAGCTATAACTAAAAAGAATGTTAATGAAAATACATTTTATCCCGACTCTATTCAAGTAATATTTATTACTAAAGCTCACGAACAAATTTTGCTAGAAGGCAGCATAAACTGTAAATTTTTGGAAGGTTCGTTAGTAGCAATTAGGGCAATTTTGCGAGACATTACGGCTCGCAAGATGGCGGAAGAGGCTCTAGCAAAATCTGCGTCCCTGCTGCAAGCAACCTTTGATTCTACTGCTGACGGTATTTTAGCTATTGATAGGAGCGGAAAAATAGTTACTTTCAATCGAGAATTTGTGGAAATGTGGGGCGTACCTAGCGATGTGATGGCGCTGCGAGATGACGCAACAACGATCGCCTTTGTGCAGAACCAACTCAAAGACCCGCAAGCATTCCAAGAGAGAATAGAATCGCTTTACGAGCAGCCAGAAGCCGAAAGTTTCGATTTGTTGGAATTTCAAGACGGCAGATTTTTTGAACGCCATTCGGAACCGCAGCGGCTGGGAGATAAAATTATCGGCAGAGTTTGGAGTTACCACGATATTACGGAACGCAAGCAAGCAGAAGATGCTCTGCGGGAAGAACAAGTAAAATCAGAAAAGCTGCTGTTAAATATCTTGCCGAACCCAATAGCAGAACGGCTCAAACAAAACGAAACTACTATTGCCGAATACTTTCCGGAAGTGACTGTTTTGTTTGCAGACATTGTGGGGTTTACAGCTTTATCTTCTGTCATGAATCCGATCGACCTCGTGGAGCTTCTGAATAAGATTTTCTCAGGATTCGATTTGTTGTGCGAGCGGCACGGCCTAGAGAAAATTAAGACCATCGGCGACGCATATATGGCGGTAGGAGGGCTGCCCTACCCTCGGGCAGACCACGCAGAGGCGATCGCCCAAATGGCCCTAGATATGCAAACAGAAATAGCTCGGTTTAATGCTCAGAATAAGAAATATTTTAGCATCCGCATCGGCATCCACAGCGGCCCGGTTGTTGCCGGAGTAATTGGCATCAAAAAGTTTATTTACGATTTGTGGGGCGACACGGTAAATATTGCTTCTCGCATGGAATCTCATGGTTTGCCTTGGCGGATTCAAGTCAGTGAAACTACTTATCACTTATTGAAACACAATTATTTGCTTGAGGGGCGGGGAACTATTGATGTTAAAGGTAAAGGGGCTATGAAAACTTATCTGCTTGTTGGTAAAAAATAAGCTTAGTCAGTAGTCAGTAGTCATTAGTCATTAGTCAGTAGTCATTAGTCATTAGTCAGCAGTCATTAGTCAGTGGTCATTAGTCAGTAGTCAGTAGTCAGTGGTAATTAGTCAGTCATCAGTTATCTGTCATCAGTCATCAGGCCGATCGCTAAAAGTGTTGCTAAAGTTAGTTAGGAATACTTTTCGGCTAATACTTATCTTATGGAACTTGCTAATTTGTCGGTAAATTTACGATCGCCTTTAGAATTTGTCGATCGCCCAACGGTGACAGTTGCGCCCTCAACTTCCCTCGGGGAGGCGATCGCCCTGATGCGTCGGGCGATGGACGCTTGTCCGCTTCCCGACTCAAACGAAACGGTAAAAGCATGGATTAGTTGCGTCTTAGTTGTCGAGGAAAATCAGCTAGTCGGACTGCTAAGCCCGCCAGATGTGCTGAACTTAGCCGCCGCCGAATCCGGATGGCAAGAAATGCAAGTTGCCGACGCCATGACGCGGAATTTAGTTGTCTTAAAAGAATCTGAATTTACCGATATTTTTACCGCATTTAAGCTATTTTGTCAATACTCGATCGATTGCTTGCCAATTGTGGACGAACAAGGGCAACTCATAGGTTTAGTCAGCGAAGAAAAGATGCGCTCAGAAATTTACAGCGCGGTCATAATGTTGCAGCAACAAGTTGTACAACTTCAGCAAAAACAGTGTGAACTCTTAGAAAGCAAGTCAGAAATCGAAAAACAAGTCAGCGATCGCCAAAATGCCGAAAATGCACTGCGGGAGAGTGAGGCGCGCTACCGGGCGATTGTGGAAGACCAAAGCGAACTAATTTGCCGCTACCTCCCCGACGGCAAATTCACATTTGTCAATCAAGCTTACTGTCGCTATTTTGGTGTGCAACCAGAAGACTTGCTGGGTAACAGTTTTATGCCACTGATCCCAGAAGCAGACCGAGAATTTTTTCAAGAACAAAATGCTTCTCTGTCTCCGGAAAAGCCTATGTTTACTTGCGAACACCGAATTATTTTGCCGAGTGGGGAAATTCGCTGGCAGCAGTGGAGCGATCGGGCTATATTCGACAAAAATGGAGAAATTGTGGAGTATCAAGCTGCCGGTCGGGATGTCACCGATCGCAAACAAGCAGAAATCGCTTTGCAGCAACTCAATGCAGAATTAGAACTGCGAGTCCAGGAGCGCACTAAATTCTACGAACTAGCAGTATCGGCGGGCCAAGTGGGGGTTTGGGACTGGAATTTGGAAACCGACGAAATCTATGTCGATCCGTCTTTAAAAGCTTTGTTGGGCTATCAAGACGCAGAGATTCCCAACTGCATGGAACATTGGGGTTCTCTGGTTCATCCCGACGATCGAGTGGCAGTCGGGGCAGCAGTAAATGCTTATCTAGAGGGTGTGACAGAAATTTTTGAAGTCGAACACCGGATGCTGCGCAAAGACGGCAGCACCTGCTGGATGCTGGCTCGCGGCACTGCTGTTCGATCGCCCGACGGCAAGGCCTACCGGCTGATGGGAACTGACACCGACATTACCGATCGCAAATTGACCGCAGAAAAACTGCAAAACTCCGAAGCTGAACTGCTGGCGCTGTTTAATGCGATGACGGATATCGTGCTGGTTTTCGACGAGAAAGGCCGCTACCTCAAAGTCGCCCCCACGCCTCCCCAACTGCTGTACAAACGGGCTGCTGCTGTGCTGGGCAAAACCCTCGCCGAAATCTTCCCAGAAGCGGAAGCTAATTTTGTCCTCGCCCACATTCGCCAAACCTTGGCATCTGGACAAACCCACAGAGTTGAATACAGCATGGAAATTGAGGGCAAGTTAATCTGGTTTGATGGCAGTATTTCGCCGCTGGGAGTCGATCGGGTGATGTGGGTGGCGCGGGACATTACCGCTCGCAAACAGGCAGAAGCTGCACTGCAAAAGAGTGAGGAAAAGTTTCGCAATTTGTTTGACGATGCTCCAATTGCGATCGGTTTGGCAAGCGTGCGCGATTACCGCACGATCGAGGTGAATGAAGCTCACCGCCAGATGTTGGGCTACAGCGATGCGGAGTGGGCAGCAATGAGTTTCGCTGATGTCACCCACCCAGAAGATTTAGAAGCAGATATCGAGCAAGTCAAGCAGTTGGTCGAGGGCAATATTCCTCGCTTCCAAATGGAAAAACGCTTGATTAAGAAGAATGGCGAGTTGGTGTGGGCAAACTTGACGGTGACGCTGATTCGCGACAGCGAGGGCATTCCTCTCTACAGCATGGCGGCGATCGAAGATATCAGTTACCGCAAGCGGGCAGAACTGGAATTGCAGCAGTTAAAAAAACGCCTGCAATTTTTACTTGCTTCTAATCCGGCGGTAATTTTTACTGCCGCATCGGCGGGCAAATTTTGTACTACTTACATCAGCGACAACGTTCAGGCAATCGTTGGCTACGACCCCCAAGAGGTCTTAGCAGATTCTCACTTTTGGTCGAGCCGGATTCACCCTGAAGATCGACCGCAATTTATAGTAATTTTTTCTACTTTGTCGGAGGGGGCAAATTGCATTTGCGAGTACCGCTTTCTGCATAAAGATGGAATGTACCGCTGGCTGCGGACGGAACTAAAACTATTGGTTGACAGCAGGGGCATTCCGATCGAAATTATTGGTTACGCCGCCGATATCAGCAATTCTAAATGCGCTGAAATAGCTTTGCGGCAGCAGTTCGAGCAAGAACGGCTAGTGGAGGCTATCGCCCGTCGCGTCCGCCAATCTTTGCAATTAGAGGAAATTCTCAACACCACGGTTGCCGAACTCCAGCAAGTCTTGTTAGCCGATCGAGTTTTGGTTTATCAACTTTTACCGGAAAGAAGCGGCCGAGTCATTGCGGAAGCGGTGGCCGAAGGATGCAGCCCACTGGTGGATAGATGTTTTGGCGAAGAGGTTTTTCCGGCCCAAAATTATCAGCTTTATTTGCAAGGGCGAATTTGTGCGTTATCCGAACTAGATAACGCCTCCATTACACCTTGTATGGTGGAGTTTATGAAAGAAATTGAAGTTAGGGCAAAGTTAGTCGTGCCGATTGTTCAGCACAGCCAACTTTGGGGATTGCTAATCGCGCACCAGTGCGATGGGCCCCGAGAGTGGCAAGAATGGGAAATGAATTTATTTCAGCAGTTGGTGAATCAATTGGCGATCGCCATTCAGCAATCTTTACTTTACCAGCAACTGCAAGCTGAACTGAGCGATCGCAAACAAGCGGAAGCAAATTTGAAAAACTCCCTCAAAGAAAAAGAAATTTTGCTCAAAGAAATTCATCACCGCGTTAAAAACAACCTCTGCGTAGTTGCCAGCCTGTTAGAATTGCAATCTAACACAGTTGCCGACCCGCAATTAGCCAAAATGTTTGAAGAAAGTCAGAACCGCCTGTACTCTATGGCTCTGATTCACGAGAAACTGTACCGCTCGACCAACCTGGCACAAATTAATTTTGGCGAATATCTAGAAGATTTGGTCAGTAACTTGTTTCACTCTTACAATATAAGTGACAACCGCATTCAGTTGCAGGTATTAGCTGAACAAATATCCCTAAATATTGAGACTGCTACTCCCTGCGGCTTAATTGCTAATGAATTGGTTTCAAATACTCTGAAACACGCTTTTCCTCACGGTACGAGCGGTACAGTTAGTGTAGAATGCTATCAGACTGGCGATCGGGAAATCCACCTCTTCGTTAAGGACAACGGCATTGGCTTTCCTGAAAACATAGATTTTAGGAAAACTAACTCGATGGGCTTTCAAGTTGTCTGTACTCTAACCGAGCAGTTAGAAGGAACCATCGAAATGTCAAGACAAATCGGCACAGCCTTTCACTTAGTATTTAACGAGTTAAGCTACTCGCAAAGGTTCTAAAATCATGAGTTTCCCCGACCCAAAAATTAATATTAATATTTTAATTGTAGAAGACGAACTATTAATCGCTAAAAACTTATCTCACAAATTAGAAAAATTGGGATATCAAATCGCCGATATTGTTTCTTCAGGAGCCGATGCCATCCAGCGCGCAGGCGAACTCAAACCAGATTTAATTTTAATGGATATAGTAATCAAAGGCGAGATTGACGGCATAGCAACAGCAGAAATAATTCATCAACAATTAGATATCCCCATTATCTATACAACTGCCTATGCCGACGACGAAACTTTGCAGCGAGCCGAAAATACTGGTTCTTATGGCTACCTCCTCAAACCTTTTAAAGAAAGAGAACTGCACGCCACCATCAAGATAGCGCTGAGCAAACATCAAGAAGCAGTTAATATGCAAAAAATCATTGCACTAGCAGCAGCGAAAAGCGAAAACAGGTCGCGATTTATTTCAATGGCATACCACGATTTAAACACTCCTTTAACTACCATACAGCTCTCGGCTGAAATGCTGGAAGATAGCGAATTGCAGAAAACTCCAGGAACGACAAATAAAAATGTCGCTCGCATTAAAAAAGCCGTCAGCAATATGAGTGAATTGCTGGACGATATTTTAATGCTCAGCAAAGCAGAATCAGGCAAACTTTCCTTGAATGTAAATCTGCTAAATGTGACGGAGTTCTGCACCTCTATTTTAGAAGAACTGCAACCGATCGTCACCGACAAACACCTTGTAACTTTCCTCGCCCAAACAGAGCCGCTGCTGGCTAATGTCGATGCTAAACTGCTGCACCACCTCCTGACTAATTTGCTTTCAAACGCTATCAAATATTCTCCCAACGGCGGCAATGTCAGTTTAGAATTAAGCTGCGAAAATCAGCAAGTGATTTTTTGCGTTCGAGATGAGGGAATTGGGCTGACAGCGGAATATCAAGGAAAACTATTTCAGCAGTTTGAACGGGGTGCGAATGTAGGTAAGATTAAAGGATCGGGTTTGGGACTCTGCATTGTCAAACACATAGTTGACCTCCACGGCGGTACAATAAGTGTGGAAAGTGCGATCGGTAAAGGTACTACATTTATTGTGGCGCTGCCTTTTTTAGTCAGTAGTCAGTAGTCCTGCCGTCCTGCCGTCCTGCCGTCATTGGTCATTGGTCATTGGTCATTGGTTATTAATTGTAATTATTAAAAAAATAGTATTTACCAATGTTGATATTTTAGATGTATTATTGTATTAGCGAATCTGTAGGGGCGGGTTCGCCAACCATCTATAATTAACCTCGAAAATATTAATAAACCCGCCCCCACCCAACCAACCAATTCTGACTAGAGGACAGGTTTTTGGGTATCTGCGATGGGGGCGTTTTTTGAGTTAGGCGATTTTATGATTTAAATTGGGGTGAGCCCGCCCCTACTAATCTTGATATTTTATACCAATTCAAAAAAATCTTGCTACAATAATTGAGCCTGAAGAAAGTTTATTCAAATATTGTCGGTGGTGCGTCGCTCGCTAGATGCTCCGTCTTTTTTAGATACTATCGATGAATCCGCACCCTACTAATATTGTTGCATTTATTTTTAAAATTGGTATTAGATGTATTCTTGTATTAGCGAATCTGTAATGGCGGGTTCATCAATATCTAAAATTCCCATTAAAATATACATAAACTCGCCTTCCGAACCAACAGTTAAAATTAGTCATTTCTCAGCAAATCTATCCGGAGACAAAAGCTCATGAAGCGAAACTATCCCGAAGGGAATCGCCGAATCTTTTTCTCCCGCCGCCCAATTAGCAAATCGCTCAGCCAAAGCAGGTACAATCGCCAACGGATTGCTCAAACCCGAAAAAACGTGCAATCCCGGGCGATCGCGAATTTCCCCCACTACGGGCAACCTATCAGCGCTAAATGCCACAATACAATCGTGCCAAGTTGCCGGTAAATCTGCCGCATCTGGCAAAACCTTGCCGATTCCTGCACGAATTGCCGTTTCGCTGGTTTTGCGATCGACTTTAGCATTCAAATCGCTCAAAGTGCGAGACAATTGCCCGATCCGCAAACTGCCATCATTAAACCCAATTGCACCGACATCTAAAATCGGCGGTACTAACTCTTTCCCCGGTTCATCCCACAGAAAGTCTAGCTCAATCTTACTAGATTCTGCTTCCAATTCAAAACGTTTTAATAGCGCAGGCATCACCAAAGTCCTGAGTTGAAAATCCACAGGTGCCGTCTCTAAAATCTCCGCGCGACTAAAATAAACTCCCACAGAAATACCTGAGGCTTTTAGCAAACTGCGACTCCAACCTCCAGCACAAATCACCGCATTTTCGCAAGCATAACTTTCTTGTACCGTCTTGACTCCCGAAATCCGATTTTTGTCTGTTATTAAACCAGTTACTTCAACAATTTCGAGAGTTCCTCCCAACCGCAAAAACCCTTGACAATAAGCTTGACTTGTGGCAGTCGGCGAAATGTGACCGTGACGGACAGTCAGAGCTCCGGCGATCGCACTTTTGTTCAGCAAAGGTTCCAAATCCCCAGCTTCTACAACGCTCAAAAGCTGCGGAGGAATCGCAAAGTGCGCGTAATTAGCTGCTACTTTTTCCGGATCGGTACCCGCATCAATTGTCAGCAACAAATCCAACTCGCGAAACTCAGTATCAGCATCTAATTGGGCAGATAAATTGCGGTGGCGTGCGATACCTTCTGCACACAATTGACGAGTCAAATCAGTCGTACCAGACCAATAGGCCAAGCCGCCGTAACTAAAACGAGTAGCATTTTGCATGGTAGCATCTCGTTCTAAAAGCAACACAGCAAAACCTTTTTTTGCGAGTTCGTAACTCAGTGCTGCACCAGTAATCCCGCCGCCGACAACAATCCAGTCGTAATTTTTCATGATGGGCAATTCACAGGGAAGGATTCACGAATGCTTCGATTTTATAGCTGGTAAAAGTATAGTCATCTATGACATGACATGGGAGGCGTTGAGTCCCTCCCCTTTCGCTTTCACTTCGAGCGGATTAACCCGCATTCGCTGAACTACGCAGCTCCCTATCCCATCGCTGAACGCATAAGGGAAAAGCTTTTCTTAAAATATTGTAAGACCCATTAACATCGGCGTTAATCAATTGACCGCACGATGTTCTGTACAATCCTCTCTTAATTCGCTTCCCGCTAAATATGACATCTTGAGCGCCAATACTCCCGTAGACAGGAATTGGATCTAAAGAAAGGAAGTTCGATTGGGAAGTATAGGATTCCTCTTGCTCTATTACCTTTATTCCCATCAATTCTGCTTTGTATTTCAACATTTCAATTAGTCGAGCATGAGGACTACTGACCAAATTTTGATTGGTTTTCATTCCTAAATTAATCTCGTTTTTCCATTGTTGGTTTTTGCCAATTACTAGCGTCCCTATCTTTGGTGATGCCAGCAGATTGACTATCTGCCGACTGGTGTGATGCAAGTAATTATCGACTTTTTGATTGCGGCAACGAGTGAGGCACTGAATCCGTGATGAGGAGAAGCGATTTCCTTTTAATTGAGATTGTAGTTGTGCCTTACGTTTGTTGTAGAATTGATTAATTGATTTCCGTGGTCGCCCGTTAATCAGTAAAGGGACAAATCCTGGCTGATTTGAAGTTAGCGCTACTAAATTATTCAATCCTAAATCGATACTAGCTACTGATTCTTGCTGATTCTCATCAATGGTGGACTCCGGCTCATGATAAATCACCTCGATTACATAGGAATCACATTTGGGAACAACTCTAACTTGACAAAGTTCTTCGGGCTTGACAAGAGTCTTGATTAATATATTAGTACCGGAAAGCTTGATAATTCCTTTCTTTAGTTGCTTGCTACTAATCGCCTGAATCGTGTAAACGAGAATATTCCGACCTTTGACTTTATGTTTGTACTTCGGTAACTTTGGGCGACCCGTGAATCTCGTCGGCTCAATTTTGTAAGCTTTGACTGCCGCAAAAAAAGCTTGCCAATTCTTGTCCAATATCATCAATATTTGTTGACTTACCTGGGCGGGTAAATCTTTGTATGTTTGATGAGATTTCATCAAACGGTTGATTTCGTTGTAATTGAGATATCCCCATCCATAGACAAAACTCTGACGAATAACGTAGTTAGCCGCGTTGTACAAATTTTTCGATTTAAAGGCTAGTACGTCTATTTCAATAAAACGGTGTTCGGTGGATTTAATGATATGTCTTTCTGCTAGTTGCATTCAGACTCTCCATTTTTTAACGAGTGCAATGATTCTCGCTTGTTAACTTTCCTGACTCGATGATACTACCATTGCTTACTACTGCTTACAAACTTAATAAAGTTTTATAATACCAATTCCCAAAAGTAGGGAATTGGCAATGCCGTGTCCGGTGCGGGGATTAGGACACGGCATTACCATGTTCCTACTTTTTCCCAAATCAGGATGCTCCGGAAAAGCCTCTACTTAACGCACAAAAAAAAATTTTTTGAATTTTTATTTGCTTCTTCCTTCTTCCTTATTCCTGATGACTAATGACTATTGACTAATGACTACTGACTAATGACTACTGACTAATGACTACTGACTAATGACTTCTTCCTTCAAAAAAGCCTCTACCTACAGAAAGAGCTGAGGTGCGATCGCCCTAACAGAAACTTCCACCCCTTGGGAGATGCTCGCAACCGGAGATTTTTCGTTCAATAGTAGTAATTACAAGCAGAAAATTAGAAACACCAGAGAGGTTTTATGAGTATCGACAAACCGGGTAAAGATATGCGCCGCACTGTCAATCCGGGCGATCGCATTTCCGAAGAACCGCAAAGCATCGAAGAAAAAGCTCAGCAATTAGCAGTTGACCACGTGCCAGACATCACGGGAGATACAGTTACAGTTCCCACTTATTTCATCGTAGAGGAACCTGACGGGGAAAAGAAAGCTTTGCACCACGTCAAAGACGCCGAGGAAATTTCTGACGTAATTCGGCAGGCCCGCGTTGACGAAAATGGCGAGCGGATTTGGGATTAAGTTCGATCCAATAACAAACGGGTTTTGTAGAAAACTTATCGCTAGAAATCATGGAAACAAATCAAAGAAATAGTACGCCCTTTCCCAATGTTCCGCCGATTCTCGAAAGCGACGACAGAGAGTATCGCGACGCCGGCATTACCAGTACAGTTTCAGTTGCAGGCCATCCCCTTCACCCCGTAATCGTCACCTTTCCGGTAGCCTTTTTAGTCGGAGCTGCGGGTACGGATATCGGTTATTGGCTGACAAGCGATCCTTTTTGGGCGAGAGCATCGGTTTGGCTAATTGGTGCAGGTTTTGCTGCGGGGATTTTGGCGGCTATCACGGGCTTTTTAGATTTTACGAGAATTAAAAGAGTGCGCGAGCGCAGTGCTGGCTGGTTGCACATGGGCGGGAATGTGGCGGCTATGGTACTTACGCTGATTAACCTGGTATTGCGCCAAGGAAATCCGGCGGAGCCGATCGTCTTTACAGGTTTAGCTTTGTCGATCGTAGTTGCCACCTTGCTGGGCGTTACAGGCTGGTTCGGCGGCGAACTAAGTTTTCGCCACAAAATTGGCGTCATCGGCCCTGGCAGTCAAAATATGTAGATTTCCGACGGTTCGTAGTGCGGACTTCAGTCCGTCTTCACAGATGAATAATAGAGGACTAAAGTCCTCACTACAAACCTAAATCTTTAGGTTCGTAGTGCGGACTTCAGTCCGTCTTCATAAGTGGATAATCAAGCACTAAAGGTTCGTAGTGCGGACTTCAGTCCGTCTTCATAAGTGGATAATCAAGCACTAAACTCCTGACTACGAACCTAAAGATTGTCCGATCCAATTGAGATAAGCCTCACTACCGGCGACAATCGGAATCGCCATAATTTCGGGAACTTCATAAGAATGGAGTTCCTGAACTTTTGTTTTTAAAGCCTCAAATTTAGCCAAATCAGTTTTAATCACCAACTGCCACTCCGACTCGGCCTGAATTTCACCTTGCCAAGTATAAATCGATCGAATTGGCGACAAACTCACACAAGCAGCCAGCTTGTGTTCAACTAGAGATTTAGCGAGCTTTTCCGCCTCCGCCTCCGATGCAGCAGTTACCAGCACCACCCCAAAATTAACAGTCATAACGATTTTAGATTAATTTGAATAAAAAAGCTCGATCGCTTGTAGGCAAACGGCACTGCCGTCTCCGGCGCGGCTCTCTACCACTTTTAATAATTCTAGTTATACCAATTTCTACTCGTTACTTTCGCGATCGGCTGGTAGCGCAGATAGGCGAGGAAGAGCAAGAGTGATATGGTTTCCCAGGCTAAAGCTTAGGAACCAGTTACCCTCAATTTTATATAAATTATCTTTCATTAACGCCTGCCGCGCACCGGACACGGCAATGCCGTTTCCCTACTTGCCATTTGACAACCAACAATTACCCATGCCCCATGCCCCATGCCCCATGCCCCATGCCCCATGCCCCATGCCCCATGCCCCATGCCCCATGCCCAATTACCCATTCTTAACTTCCGTAACTTCCCAAGAATTGACTTTGCACGCCCCAGCTAAGGAAAAGTAGCGCCTAGTAGATTCCGGCAAAATAGCTCCCGCCAACAAAGCATTATCTAAATTAGCTCCTATTAACGTCGCCTCGCTCAAATCCGCCGCCATCAAATCTGCTTGACACAGCTTCGCCCAATTCAGATTTGCCCCTCTCAAACAACTTCCTCTAAACTTAGCTCCGGTTAAGTTTGCTCCCGCCAACTTCACCCCCCGCAACTGAGCGGCGCTGAAATTCGCCCCCGCCAAATTCGAGCCTTCCAAATTAGCTCCCATCAGTTTAGCTTCGCTGACGTTGACGCCGCTCAAATCCGCACCGCAGAGATTCACCCCTGTCAACTGCGCTCGCCGCAGGCTGACTCCGGTTAATTGAGCTCCAAAAAGTTTGGCACTGTTGAGCTTTGCACCGTAAAGGTTTGCCCATTTAAAATTAGCTCCCGTCAGGTTTGCGCCCAGAAAGTTAACTAATTGCAAGTCGGCGCTGCACAAATTGGCATTCCACAACACAGCACTCCGCAGGTTGGCGCTGGTTAAAGTTGCGCCGCTTAACTTTACTCTCGGCATTTTTGCTTTTACCAAGAAAGCTCCGCTCAAATTAGCTTTTGTCAAATCTGCGCCTGAGAGTTTGGTTTCGCCCATTTTGGCAAAACTCAGATTTGTTCTGTGCAACAGTGCGCCTTTGAGTGTTGCTTTGGTGAGAAATGCTCTGCTGAGGTTCGCCCCGGAAAGATTAGCTCGCGAAAGGTTAACCCCGATCAAGATTGCTCCGCTGAGGTTTGCACCGCTGAGGTCGGCTCCAGCAAAGTCTCTTTGTCCTTTTTCGTAATTGTTGAGCAGTTCGCTAACTTCCATAGGGCGTGATACCTTCTCTGATTGGGGGGTTCGATCGAGAAATCTTTACTCTTAGGGTTGTTTCAGAAATTCTACTGTTAGAAAAATTAGACTGTTTCAGCGTTGGTCTCAAACGGTATAACTTCTGCTAACATCACTTTCTGTTCAAAGGCGATCTCTTAATAAAGATTTTATATTGTTTTCGCGGTAGAGATCGCCATTTCGGTACTTTTGACTTAAAAGTTAATGTTTCGTGACATAGATAGTCATTGCTTAACGATCGGCATTAATCTGCAATTTCAGCCTCAGCGTGCCCTTGAATCCTGCGGGAGGTTGCCAGGAGTTCAAGGCTGCTTTGAGACTCTCAAGGGCGTCTGTTGCTTGCAGCGTCGAGGTTTGAGTGTCGCTCGCCACTTTGACAACGCGGCCATTTTCTACTGACAACTCCCACACCGTAAAGCCGCTAACCCCCGCCGGGAGATTGACAGATTGCAGGTATTGATTTAGAGATGCGATCGCCCCAGCATCCAACCCGATCGCGCTGACTACTTGCAAGCGAGCAGCCTTTGCTGGCTGGGGGAGTGGCTGGCTGTAAGGGGCTGGCAGCGGGCGAGGAGCTGCCGCTGGCGGTGCAAAACCACCACTCGAACTCCTGATGCGAGTGCCGCCTCTCGTTTGCTCGCTCTCCTCCCGCTGGAAAATACCGTCATAGCTGACACCCTGCGGCAATTCCACAGGCACTTGCACGCGACGGCGAGATCCATCTGGTTCGACTCGCACTTCGGAGCTCACAGCCACAAAAGCCGTGTATTCCGACAGCAAGTGATAAGTCAGAGCAGTATTAGTCACAGCTTCCACCAGAGATTTAGTCTCGCCACCAAACATTTGATTCATTAAATCTTGAATGCGCGATCGCCCCCAAAGTTGAGCTACCGCCGGATTGCCAAAATCCGTAGCAGTTGCTGCGACTGAAGTTGACTCCCGCTGTCGCCCGCCGCCGGATTGAGCAAAATTTACAGGTAAAATCTGCTCGTAAGCTTTGCCGCCCGCTTGAGTGCCGCGGATGCGAAGTTTGCCGTTAGTTCGATCGCCCTTTTTGCCAAACAACACTAGCGGCTGACTCGCAAACAAATCCGGCGGTGCGATCGGATAAATCTCCGGTTTTTCCCCCACTCCTTCCCAACTAATTTGAATATTAGTCAATACCGGACTATTAATTTGGCGGAAAAACTTTTCAGCAGCGGATGCTGACGGTTCATCTTGACGAATCACTTGAGACGTGCCTCTTCCCACTTGGGCCAAACGGTTGAGCAAAAACCGATTCACAGAACTGCCCACACCAAAACTATAAAGTCGATTTCCCGGTTTCAGACTCCGCTGCACCAGGGCCAACACTTCATTTTCATTACCAATGTAACCGTCGGTAATCAGTACAATACTCCGCAGCCTTCCCGTTGCCGCCGCCGGAAAATTCATCACTGCTTGAATGCCGTTGAGCAGTTCAGTGCCACCGTTAGCCTGCAACTTGTCGATATAATTAATTGCCAGTTGTCGATTTTCGGCAGTATTTGCTAAAGGAGTAGTTGAAAGCGCTTGCGCAGTATTGGCAAAATCAATAATTGTAAAAGTATCGTTGGGATTGAGCCCTTGAATGAAGCGGCGCATCAACTCCTGAGATTTGACTAGCGGTTCGCCCTGCTGAGAACCGGAAGTATCCATCAGAAACACGACATCTTTCGGTACAATTTCATTAGTTTTGTAGTTTAAGGCCGGAATCAAATAATTAGCAAAATGCCCGCCCCGCTGGTCGGATTGAGTCAAGACTGTGGCGCGAGTATTTTCACCCGCTACTCGATAGCGCAAAATTAAATCTTTATTGGGAATTGTGTCAGAATTGGCTAATTGGACTTGCACAATATTGCCGCTGCGGTTTGTGGTAATTTGATGGGAAGTAGAGCGGACATCGCCGATCGCAACTCCGGCATCGATTTCTACCGAAACAGCGATATCGTGACCCGATCGCGTGCCGGGAAACAAAACAGGCGGGTTAATGCGAGTAGGATCGGTATTAACCCCCCCCTGCCCCCCCCGGGCTTCGGGCGGGGATGGAGCATCGCCCCCCCGAAGCCCGGGGGGGTTGGGGGGGGTCGTATTTCCCGAAATATAGCGCGGGCCTACCACTGTAGGAAATACAAATTCGTAATCGCCGCCGGCAAATTTGAGACTTTCGGTGTAGCGAATTGTAACTTCAATTTTTTCTCCCGGTTTGATATTAGCGAGAGACTGAGTAAAAATATTAGATCGTTCTTGTTCCAACAAACCCGCAGTCCGGCCTTGCTCTCGGGCTTTTTGGTAAATTTTCAAAGCTTCATCGCGGCGTTTGATATCAGCTTTAATAGTGCGATCGCCTATTTTAATTTCCATATCGTCCACCGCCGCTTCGTCGGGGAGGGGAAATACGTAAACAGCTTCTAAAGATTCGGGAAAAGGATTTTCAAACTTCTGAACAACCTCGACGCGGGAGATATTGCCGGCAATTTTCGCTTTAACTTCAGTCCGCTTGAGAGGAAAGGCTTTTTCTGATTCCGTATTTTGAGTCTTGACGAACAAACCGCCGACTGGACAGCGAGTTTCGGGCGATCGGGCGCCATTGCAATTAACATCGTTACTAGCGAGGATTTTCGGCGACAGAGACAAATAATTTTGCCCGGGAGCGTTGGCCCCGGCCTGATTGGGAGCGAGAATAGCGCCGCACTCGATCGCTGCGAGCAATGCGATACCAGCAGAAAGCAACCGTTGACGGGATAGAACGCAGACAAACTTCATAGCTGTTTTTTTATCAGACTTGAGGTGCTCTCTATACCATGACCTTACGATTCGCGAAACGTTCCTGAGTTAGCTGTTTGGGAAAAAGGACTGAGGGGCTGGGTCGATTTTCCATTTTTCGATTTGAGATTAAAGACTTGACTCTCCAAGCGCGGACTGGGGACTTGCATCGGTATTGGGGTAGGTTTGGGCGATCGACCGCGAACCCAACCTACAAGATTGTATAATAGTTAAATAATTAAATAACACTAACCTCAACTTCTCAACTTCTAATAAATTAAAAATGCCATGAATTTTATCAACCCCAAAACCGACTTTGCCTTTAAAAAAATCTTCGGCTCTGCTGACAGCAAAGACATTTTGATTAGCTTCTTAAATGCCATCCTCTACGAAGCACAGCCAGTCATCGAAGACTTAGAAATACTTGACCCTTATTTAGCCCCCAAAATCAAAGGATTCAAAGACACTTACTTGGATGTCAAAGCTAAAATTGGTGGCAGCAAAACTGTGATAATTGAAATGCAGGTATTGAACGTAGAATCCTTTGAAAAGCGGATTCTGTATAATGCTACTAAAGCTTACTCAGTGCAATTGAAAAGAGGAGAAGATTACAATTTATTAAATCCCGTGATTGCCTTGACGATTACCGATTTCCAAATGTTTGAGCATCTGGAAACAGTAATTTCGCGGTTCTGCATTAAAGAAAAAAACAATTTGGCAGAGTATTTAGCCGAAGAGTTAGAATTTGTTTTTGTTGAATTACCAAAATTTGACAAGACTTTAGAAGAATTAGAGACTCTGACTGACAAGTGGATATATTTCATGAAAACCGCTCGGACGCTAAGGTCTGTGCCAGAAGAGTTGGGGAATGTACCGGAACTCCGCAAAGCTTTTGGAATTGCTAACGAAGCAAATCTCGATCCTGATGAATTGGACGATTTGGAAAGGCGAGAAATTTTTATTCAAGACCAGCGCGGTGCAATTACCAAAGCTACCAGAATCGGGATTGAACAAGGAATCAGACAAGGCATCGAACGAGGTATCGAACAAGGCATCGAACAAGGCATCGAACGAGGTCTCAAACAAGGAAAGTTGGAGTTAGTTGTGTCGCTGTTGGAGTCCCGTGTCGGCCCGCTGTCGCCGGAGATCCAAATTCGCATCAGTCAGTTATCCACTGAGAAATTAGAGAATTTAGGGAAGGCTGTTTTAGATTTGGCTAGTGTGTCAGATTTGACAGCTCGGTTGCAGACATATTTTTGATGAAGGGAAAAGAAGCCTTGGTTTCTGGGCCGCCCTTGGTGTCCTCTAAAAGCGAACTGAGGAACAATCAACTGTTTTGAAATTGGCGATGAGAGCTCAAAACCCATGCCAACCGCGCGATCGAGCAAATGCCCCACTCGTCGTATCCCACCGGTATTTGAGAAATGCTGAAACCCTGCTGGACAATTTTGGATTTTAGCTCTTAGATTTGAGTGTTACCTTAACTGAGAAAGATCTAAAGTCGAAAATCTATGACCAAATTTGTGTTTGTGACCGGCGGCGTGGTTTCCAGTATCGGCAAGGGAATTGTCGCATCTTCCCTAGGCCGTCTATTGAAGTCCCGAGACTACTCCGTCTCAATTTTGAAGCTAGACCCCTATATTAACGTTGACCCCGGCACCCTCAGCCCGTTTCAGCACGGAGAAGTCTTCGTCACCGAAGACGGTGCGGAAACTGACCTGGATTTGGGACACTACGAGCGTTTTACGGATACTTCCATGTCGCGCCTCAACAGCGTCACCACGGGTTCTATTTATCAAGCCGTGATTAATAAGGAACGCCGCGGCGAGTATCAAGGGAGCACGGTGCAGGTGATTCCCCACATCACTAATGAGATTAAGGAGCGAATTTTTCGGGTAGCAAAAAATACCAATCCTGATGTCGTGATTACGGAAATTGGCGGCACGGTGGGAGATATTGAATCTTTGCCGTTTTTGGAAGCAATTCGCCAATTTCGCAAGGCTGTCGGGCGGCAAAATGTGGTGTATATGCACGTGACGCTGATACCTTGGATTCCGTCGGCTGGGGAGATGAAGACTAAACCGACTCAGCACTCGGTTAAGGAGTTGCGGTCGATCGGCATTCAACCAGATATTCTAGTCTGTAGGTGCGATCGACCTTTACCTTTGGGCCTCAAACAAAAATTGTCAGAATTCTGCAATGTACCCGAAGAATGCGTCATCACGGCTCAAGATGCGAAAAGTATCTACGAAGTGCCTTTGATGATGGAACAGGAAGGTTTGGCGGAACAAACCATCAATTTGCTGCAACTCGAACAGCGGCAACCCGATTTGACTCAATGGCAAACCTTAGTCAAGCGGCTTTACAGCCCCAACCACAAGATTGATATTGCTTTGGTTGGCAAATACGTGCGGTTGAACGATGCTTATCTTTCGGTGGTGGAAGCTCTGCGGCACGGCGCAATATCGATCGGCTGCGACCTGAATTTGCACTGGATCAACTCAGAAGATTTAGAATCGGGAAACCTCGAAAATCATCTCTTTGAGATGAACGGAATTGTTGTCCCGGGAGGTTTTGGGATTCGGGGAGTTGACGGCAAAATAGCGGCGATTGAATATGCCAAACACCATAAAATACCCTTTTTGGGATTGTGTTTGGGGATGCAGTGTGCTGTGATTGAATGGGCGCGCAACACCGCCCAACTACAGGATGCCAACAGCGCAGAATTTAATCCGGATACGGCAAATCCAGTCATTAACTTATTGCCAGAACAGCAAGATGTAGTCGATTTGGGCGGTACGATGCGACTGGGTTTGTATCCGTGCCGCGTCAACCCAGACACGCTAGCTTTCAAACTTTATCAAAAAGAAGTGATTTACGAGCGGCACCGCCACCGCTACGAATTCAACAACGCCTACCGCAATCTTTTCTTAGAATCAGGTTATGCAGTCTCGGGCACATCTCCCGACGGCCGACTGGTAGAAATGATCGAATTGCCAAACCATCCCTTTTTCATCGCCAGTCAATTTCACCCCGAATTCCAATCTCGCCCTAGCGCCCCCCACCCCTTGTTTAAGGGGTTTATCCAGGCGGCCAGCACCCAGGGAAAGCAGGATGTTTTAGAAGCTGAGGCTCGCGACTTGGTGGCCGGGAAACTTGCAGGAAGCTAATCTGCCCTAAATGTGCGATCGATTAGTTCTGATATATTAGATGTCTGTGGGGGCGGGTGAATGCACGCAATATTCAAATCGGGCAGACAATCTCTGTACAAAACCCGCCCAACCCAACAATTGGATTTGATTCGGGTCGCACTTACCAGACATGATATCGGGGAGCATTCTCAATGACTGAAAAACCTCACCTCCGGGCCCTAGCTGACAGGGGTTCGGGGGCTAGTACCCGAAGGGAGAAGGGATAAGGCAGCAGGTAAAAATGCTGATATTTTTACTTAACTTTTTAGCTTTAATTTCAAGGCTGATACCAGTTTCAAAAAATAATGCGACGGTAGACAAGCTCCAAACCCTTATGGAATATGTCATTCCCAATCGCCAATCAGAAATCGAAAATGGTATCAGTTGTCAAACTATCCTAAAATACCATGAAACGCAGGTTTGAGGAGGTTTTGTGTTGTGGCTTACTGGAGTAAATTTACTTATGAGAAAATTACATACATAATTGACCTTGACACTATTAGTGCTTTTTCTAGTGAACTGGATAACAAGCGTATCACATTTTGGCTGCCTAACAGCAGTCAGCCGATTATCCTCAATCCCCAAGGGAATCATGAGGCTTACAAGCAAATTCTCGAATACATCAAAAAAACGATTGAGCGCAATTCTAAAGGTTCGTGGATTAAAATCAATTACGATCGGAAAGAATTTGCGATCGATCTGAGTCGAATCAGCTCTTTTGCTTGCGAACAAAACGGTCGGTTAATCAGCTTTTGTCTGCCTGACAGCGCTACTAATATTATTATCATGCGCGAAGGCAAGTCTGACGACTATCAAAAAATTCAGGAATACATTAAAAATATGACTGGACACTCTCTGCCATGAAGAAGTCATTCAGTTGGCAGTTGGCAGTTGGCAGTTGGCAGTTGACAGTTGACAGTTGACAGTTGACAGTTGACAGTTGACAGTTGACAGTTGACAGTTGACAGTTGTCATTGGTTATTAGTGATTTTAGCGACTTGCCAAGCTAATTTGGCTGCACCTACCATGCCTGCTTCATTGCCCAATTTAGCAACTAATAACTGCAAATCTTCGCGAGAACTCGGCAGCACTCGCCGCTCAATCTCGGCTTGAACTGCTGGCAAGAAAAACTCTGCCCCGGCACTAATTCCGCCGCCGATAATAATAGCTTCCGGCGTTAAAACATAAATGAGACTTGCTAAACCGATACCGAGATAGCGCCCATAATTTTGCCAATATTCTAAAGCTTTAGCATCTCCCGACTTTGCTATATTGGCTAATTCTAGGGGTTCTAAACCCGTTTCGCGGCGAATTGCTTGCACCGAAACGTATTGTTCTAAGGAGCCGCGATTGCCGCTGTTGCACTCCGGGCCATCGGGATTTATGGCAATTAATCCGAGTTCTCCGGCGGCGCCTTGATGACCTGCAAATAGTTTGCCGTCTAGGATAATTGCACCGCCGACTCCTGTTCCTAATGTTAGTAAAATTAGGTTTTTAAAGTTTTTTCCTGCACCTAACCAAGCTTCTCCTAATCCGGCACAGTTGGCGTCATTTGCTAATATTGTCGGCAGTCCGGTTTTGGCTTCCAACCAGTCGGCTAGGGGGACGTTATGCCAGTCTTTGAGGTTGATTGCGACTCTGGCTATGCGGCCGGTTGTGTCTGCTGGGCCGGGGGTGCCAATGCCGATCGCACATATTTGAGCCCCCCCCAGCCCCCCCTTAACAAGGGGGGGAGTTTGAAGTTCAACCCCCTTAAGAAGGGGGGGAGTTTGAAGTTCAACCCCCTTAAGAAGGGGGGGAGTTTGAAGTTCAACCCCCTTCTTAAGGGGGGGAGTTTGAAGTTGTAAAATAGCATCGGCGATCGCGGCTAAGACGGCCTCGGGCGTAGCGGGTTGAGGAGTTGGGACTGTTAAGGATTGGTGACAAATGCCGTCTTCGCTGAATCTGCCGAGTTTGATTGCGGTGCCGCCTAAGTCAATGCCGATTACTTGTGCCATTACGATTTAAGTTTGTAGTGAGGACTTCAGTCCTCTTTCGTCCTATTTGAGTGTGTGAAAATTACCGACGGAATCGGTGCTTAATTGCTAAGAATATCATGCCGATCGATCTGAGTCTATTAAATTTTTAGCCTCAGTATCTACATCCGATTCATCCTCCGCATCCCTGCGATTCCCATCCCCAGAACCACGCAAACCATCCCCAACAAACACCGCCTCAATCACATTCCCATACCCACCATCATCCTCAACCACCGGCAGTGGAAATCGCGTCAAAATCTCCCGCCCAATATTCCCCGCCACCTGCGACAATTCCCCGCTACCAATTCTCCCCAACAATCCCATCCGGCGCGCCAATTCCTGAAGTGAAGCCACCGCATCCGTAGGGGCGGTGCCCCCGTGCCCGCCCTGCCAATTTTCGCCCTCAAACAATCCATTCCCAAACCGTCGCAACCAAGCCGCCAATTCACCATCTTTCAGGCGTTTTGCGATTAAGAATCCCGTGACATCGCCTCGACTCCAGTCGGCATTTACTCCTTCGAGAATTTCCATGAATTTCGATTCGTATTCGGCGTCTGTTAGGGTGGGGCGGGGCGCAGCAGGTGGCGGTGGCGGCGGTGTGGTTCCCAATAGGCGCTGGATTAGTTGTTTGAGGAATTGCCAAATTTTGTTTAGCATTTGTGGGGTTGGGATGGGTGGGGTTGTTTGTATTTTATCGCAATGGGAACAGGTTTATCGGTATCTGCGATGGGTGGGGGCGGGTTTTTGAATTCCGCGATTTGATGACATAAATTTCGGCGAACCCGCCCCTACCAATCTTCGTATTTTTGATGTATTTTTATCTTACCAAAATCCGTAGGGGCGGGTTCGCCAATCATCTTTGATTCACATCCCAAATATTGATAAACCAGCCCCCACCCAGCGAAAAAATCCCGATCGCGGAACAGGTTTATCAGTATCTGCGATGGATGGGGGCGGGTTTTTGAATTCCGCAATTTGATGACATAAATCCGGGCGAACCCGCCCCAACGAACGATCGCAATCACAGGATTTAGTAGAATTAATCTACTTTAATAGCGGATAATATAGTTCTCCAGTAGAGTTGATATAACCCGCCCGATCGCCCGCCAGGTTTCCGGTACCCATAAATACGTCTACTCTCCCCGCGCCTTTGATTGCACCACCCGTATCTTGATCCAATACAAACCGATTCACCGCATTTTGTTCGAGTTTTCCCGCCGCATTGGGATAGGGCAGTTTCGTGCTAATTAATGCTAGCGCGCCGGGGGGCATTAAAGCTTTATCGGTGGCGATCGACCTTTCGGCAGTTACGGGCACTCCAATGCTGCCCGTAGCAGGTGCTCCGTTAGTATCCCGGAAGAACACAAAGCTTTGATTCTTCGGCAAATACTTGTCCATATCTGCTGGAAAATTGGTAAAATATTCGTTTAGTTTCGGCAATGTTAACTGATCTAAAGTAAACTTGCCGTCCTTAACTAATTCTCGCCCGACACCTGTATAACTATGACTGGTTTTCCCCGCAAAACCGACTGTCATGACGCCACCGTCTGCTAACTGCAACTTCGCGGAACCTTGGACGTGCACGAGAAATGCTTGGAAGCGATCGCGCAACCAGACTAATTCCAATCCCCGCAACAATCCCTTACTTCCCTGCAAAGCATCCGCACCTTCCAATTCCAATCTAGTTGGGTGAGGTTTCGGCCAAGAACCGAGGTTTGGCGGCGCTTTGTACAGGGGATAACGGTATTCGGAATTAGGCGTGCGAGAAGCTTGGTAAGTCGGCTCGAAATAACCAGTAAATGCTACTGTGCCTTTGTTGTCTTTGCCGATCGACTTATAAAACACAAACTCCCGCTTGACAGATTCCTGGAGTTGTGCTGGAGTTGTAGAAGTGACTACTAATTGGCGGAATCGCTCGAGCGATCGCCTAACTCGATCGCGCGTAACTGCTGCTACTGGATAGCGGCTGTAAGCGCTAGCAGCGGCCGATGTATCGAGATAGCCGAGGCTGTTGTCGATCGACCTTAACAGCAATTGCCGATCGCCCGGTTTGCCATTTTCGCCCCAGATTTGAGCATCAAAGGCGATCGACTCCAACTCACTCGGTTGTAATTGACTTACAGTCATTGGTTGCAGTGGGGGAACTGCAACGGCTGGTACAGAAAAGGCGATCGCCAAAACGCAACAGGCGATCGCCAATAGCCGATAACGAAAAATCTTGCTCAACTTGCAATCTTTCCTACTCAATTAATAATTTTCCCGATCGATCATTCATCATAGCGCTCGATGCTAGAACTAAATACCGGTTCTACGCGAATTGCGAGAATGCTGGAAGGCCGAACTACCATGTATTCTCCTTGAATATTTTTGATCGGAACATTGACAAATTCTGACGAATCTTGTTTCGGAACCAAGGTTTTATACCACTGTTGAAAATCTGGCAGAGTTGAAAAACGTATTTCTTCGCGGTGGCCGCCATCAAGCAGCAGGTGCACGGAATATTCGCTGGGTGTTCTAGGCATATGTGTATTTTAGATTTTAGATTTTAAGCTTTTAGAACAGTTTCACATTTTACCTGATACTCGGCGCATTCCCTCATCTAGTAGGTTGGCTAGAGGGACGGGAGAGGGGGAGATGGCGGGAGTGGGAGACATTGGTACCCACTTAGATTGTCACATCCGATCGGGCGATCGATGTTTTGGGGTAGGGAAACGCCACGGTGCGGTGTCCTCCCTCCATCTACCGCGCCTACATGACTGGATCTACGATTGTCACATCCTTGGCGGGCTCAGAGGGCAATTTCATCATCCCATCCGGTGAATTTTACCCGTTTCCCACAGTCAGGAGACGGCGCCGTGCCCAAAGCCGTGTCAATTTAAGCCTGAAAACCTTTGTATCTCTCGTTTATAGCTGAGGCCAGATCCCCTAAATCCCCCGGATAGTCGGGGGACTTTGAAGAATTCTTGCTCCCCCGACTATCCGGGGGGCGCCTGGGCGATCTGGCCTTAATCGCTAGACAGAAGACCAGCACTACGTTTGACCTTAAGTTGACACGGCTTTGGGTAGTGCCGTGTCCCTACCACGATCGATCGCCAGACAAAGATTGTGTATTTTACAGCACGATTTGACCGCAACACTTAAAATAGTCTGGATCTAGCGATCGACTCCACCCTTTCCCCATCAATATTTCTCCTTAGCTGGCGGTGTCTGCCAGCCGGAGTTGCGAGGTTCCGCTTCCAAAATGCTGATAATAGTGCACAATTTCAAATTAACAACAAAACTTGCACTGTTTTGAGTAAGCTTTTGGTGGAACAGCTCAGAGAGCCTGTTTCTCAGAATGATGCAAAATATCAAATTTATCATCAATCCTGTCCAATTACCAATTACGAACCTATGCCCCGCCGCCAAGACTTAAAAAAGATTCTCCTGATTGGTTCCGGCCCAATTGTTATCGGCCAAGCGTGCGAGTTCGACTATTCGGGGACACAAGCTTGCAAAGCTTTGCGAGAAGAAGGTTATGAAGTAGTGCTGGTGAATTCCAACCCTGCAACGATTATGACCGATCCGGAAACTGCCGATCGCATTTACATCGAACCTCTAACGCCGGCCATCCTCGAACAAATCATCGCTAAAGAAAGACCACAAGCAATTTTACCGACAATGGGCGGTCAAACGGCACTGAATTTAGCAGTTGCAGTCGCTAAAAATGGTGTTCTGGAAAAGTACAATGTAGAATTGATTGGCGCTAAATTGCCAGCAATTGAAATGGCAGAAGACAGGCTGTTATTTAAGGAAGCAATGGCACGAATTGGTGTCGCTGTTTGTCCTTCGGGAATTGCTAACAATCTCGACGAAGCCAAAGCAATCGGCCACCAAATCGGTACTTATCCGTTAATTATCCGTCCGGCATTTACAATGGGCGGCACGGGAGGCGGCATTTCTTACAATCAAGAAGAGTTTGAAGAAATGGCCCAAGGTGGTGTTGATGCGAGTCCCGTATCGCAAATTTTGATCGAACAATCTTTGATCGGTTGGAAAGAGTACGAACTGGAAGTGATGCGGGATTTGGCAGATAATGTAGTGATTATTTGTTCGATCGAGAATCTCGACCCCATGGGCGTCCACACCGGCGATTCGATCACCGTCGCCCCGGCTCAAACCCTCACAGACAAAGAATATCAGCGCCTGCGCGATGCTTCGGTGAAAATTATCCGCGAAATCGGAGTAGAAACCGGCGGTTCTAACATTCAATTTGCAGTGAATCCAGTCAACGGCGATTTCATTGTCATTGAAATGAATCCCCGGGTTTCCCGTTCCTCCGCCTTGGCCTCGAAAGCAACGGGTTTCCCGATCGCCAAAATGGCGGCAAAATTAGCAGTAGGTTACACCCTAGACGAAATTTCCAACGATATTACCAAGAAAACTCCCGCGTCTTTTGAGCCGACAATTGACTACGTGGTGACGAAGATTCCCCGATTTGCCTTTGAAAAGTTCCCCGGTTCCGAACCGACTCTGACAACGCAAATGAAGTCAGTAGGAGAGGTAATGGCGATCGGGCGCAGCTTCAACGAATCTTTCCAAAAAGCGCTGCGGGGATTGGAAACAGGCCGCGCCGGTTTCGGGTGCGACAAACCGGAAAAGTTGCCGAGTTTGGAACAAATTCGCGCCGGATTGCGCACGCCAAATCCCGATCGCATTTTTACAGTCCGTCACGCGATGATGATGGGAATGTCGGTGGAAGAAGTCTTCGAGCTTACAGCAATCGACCCCTGGTTTTTGGATAAAATGCAGGAATTGCTGGAAGCAGAGAAGTTCTTGAAACGAACTGCGCTCAAACAGTTGACAAAAGAGACAATGTTTGAAGTAAAGCAGTTGGGATTTAGCGATCGCCAAATTGCTTACGCCACCAAAACATCGGAAGATGAAGTCCGCGCCTACCGCAAAGATTTGGGCGTAGTACCGATTTACAAAACAGTTGATACCTGTGCCGCTGAATTTGAAGCGTTTACACCTTATTACTATTCCACCTACGAAGTGGGAGCAGCAATTTGGGAATTGGGCGATGAAGAAAAGAAAGTTTCGGCTGTCGCTCACAGTCTGGCGCCGGAGTCGGAAGTTTTGCCTTCTACCAAGCGCAAAGTCATGATTTTAGGTGGCGGGCCAAACCGGATCGGACAGGGGATTGAGTTTGATTACTGTTGCTGTCACGCTGCTTATTCCCTAGGGGAAGACGGGTTTGAGACAATTATGGTTAACTCGAACCCGGAGACGGTTTCGACAGATTACGATACCAGCGATCGCCTGTATTTTGAACCGCTAACCAAAGAAGATGTTCTTAACATCATCGAGGCGGAAAATCCCGAGGGAGTAATCATTCAATTTGGCGGACAAACACCACTAAAATTGGCGCTACCTTTGCAAAAAGCTCTCGAAAATCATTCGGAAGTACAAACAAAAATCTGGGGAACTTCGCCGGATTCCATTGATGCAGCAGAAGACAGGGAACGATTTGAAAAGATTCTGCGGGAGTTGGATATTCAGCAAGCTGCTAACGGTTTGGCGCGCAGTTTTCAGGATGCTTTGATCGTAGCTCAACGCATCGGTTATCCGGTGGTGGTGCGCCCCAGTTACGTGTTGGGCGGGCGAGCCATGGAAATTGTTTATTCCGATGCGGAATTGGAACGTTACATGACTTATGCGGTGCTGGTAGAACCGGATCACCCGATTTTAATTGATAAGTTCCTGGAAAATGCGATCGAGGTTGATGTAGATGCGATCGCCGATACGACTGGGAATGTCACCATCGGTGGTATTATGGAACACATCGAAGAAGCGGGCATCCACTCCGGCGACTCGGCTTGTTCCATCCCTTACCAAACGCTTTCCGACGCAGCTTTAGTCACAATCCGCCGCCAGACAATAGAATTAGCAAAAGCCTTGAAAGTCATCGGCTTGATGAACATTCAATTTGCTGTTCAAGGCGAGGAAGTTTTCATTTTAGAAGCCAATCCGCGGGCTTCTCGGACAGTACCTTTTGTGTCCAAGGCGATCGGGGTTCCGCTGGCAAAAATGGCCTCCCGAGTCATGTCTGGCAAAACTTTGGAAGCATTAGGCTTTACTAAGGAGATTGTACCAATTCACGTTTCTGTGAAAGAAGCCGTGCTACCGTTTGCTAAGTTTCCGGGAACTGATACTTTGCTAGGGCCGGAAATGCGATCGACTGGTGAAGTCATGGGAATTGACACGGATTTTGGCAAAGCCTTCGCCAAAGCTCAGCTCGGCGCGGGCCAAGTGATGCCGCTTTTTGGGACTGTGTTGGTTTCGATGCGCGATCGCGATAAACTAGCAGTTGTACCTGTTGTCAAGGAATTCTTAGAATTGGGTTTCAAAGTAGTAGCAACCCACGGTACACGGAAAGTTTTGCGAGAGCAAGGTTTAGAGGTAGATTTGGAATTGAAACTGCACGAAGGGCGGCCGAATTTGTTGGATTCGATCAAGAATGAGAAAATTCAACTAATTATCACCACGCCTTCCGGCGAAGAATCCCGCGCTGATGGGATCTTTATCCGCCGCACAGCTTTGACTTACAAAATCCCGATTATTACCACAATCGCCGGTGCTAAGGCGACAGCAGCGGGAATTCGATCGCTCAAATCTCACCCGATGGAAGTGAAAGCAATTCAAGACTATTACCCGCAAGCGTAGGGTGATTGTAGGGCGCGAAATACTGCTCGCTCCTGAGGCCACAGATCCCCCCTAGCCCCCCTTAATAAGGGGGGGACAAGAAATACTCAAAGTCTCTCTTCTTGAAGGGTAGATAAGAAATGCTCAAAGTCAACCCCTACTCCCCTTTTTAAGGGGGATTTAGGGGGATCGAGACTCGGCTATAAACGTAGAGGCAGGAAATGCTCAAAGTCAACCCCTACTCCCCTTCTTAAGGGGGATTTAGGGGGATCGAGGCTCGGCTATAAACGTAGAACACTGATGGCGCACCTTACTCAAACTCACCGCCCAAAATCTAATCTGAATGAGAATCCAAAGCACCGCTAGACAGCATCAACCTCGGCCAAACCAACAAGAAAAATCCCATCCAAGCCAATAAAGGAATCGCGACTAAAACAGTTATCCAAACAGTTTTAAGCAAAAACCAACTACCGGAAATCAAACTTATTCCAGTCAAAAGAATTGACCAAGGCTGGCACCACCAAGGTTTGTAATTCCAAGGACTAATAGCTTTTTGATCGGAAACAGTTTTCATATTTGCAGTAATTTTGTATAGATTGACGGACTGGCTCTCTAGAACAAACCAATTTAAACATTCATCACCTGTTCGGCTGTCAGCGTTAATTCGGGAAAAGTCCGCGACACAATTCGATCGCTACCCTTAAATGCAGTTGTTTGATAGTTACCGTCTGCATCCAAAAGGTGGACAAATATAGTTGGAACTTTGGGATTTCCCAGAAAATCCCTACTACCAATTGCTAAATAATCGACAATCCAATACTCAGGAATTCCGAGGCGCTGATACTCGTCCAATTTATCAATATAATCATCATCCCAATTTGTTGATGTTACTTCGACTGCCAATTGAATTGGTTCTCGCAAAGCAGCATAATCAGAACGGTTCGAGCGCCATAAATCGCGATCTATCACGCTGACATCTGGTCTCCGCCCTTGTTCGATTCCGGCTTTACTTACAGTTCTGATAACGGCTGTAATGTTGACTACATAATTCAAATTTAGTCGCCTAATTTCATCATTGAAGTCAAATAACATGAAATTAGCAACATCATAATGATTTCTTGTCGCATTCATCTCTACGATCTCTCCGTTCACCAGTTCATAGAGTCCATCTTCTGGACATTCTACAAGAAATTGGTCAAAAGTAATTTTTTGTGTGACTGTTGCAATCATAAGATTTATCCTTATTTTGCAGGAATACTATTAGTCTATACTAGCACAGCCAGGAATAAATCTGTTTTTTTGACCGCAGATGCACGCGGATGCACGCGGATGAAGCCAAGGATTAAGAAAAGCACGCGTGCCCTTCTGATATTTAACACACTATATTTCACGAAAATGGTAAAATGCGATCGCCCTAGCAAGTTGCACTTAAATATGTTACTGAGTTGATACAGTAAAGTAACAATGCTAAAAACCGAGCCACTCCAAGGTCAATCCTGAACCATGAGACTAGACGAAGCCGTAGAATTTGCCGAAAACCCAGAGCCACGGTGTCCCTGCGTCCTCCTGCTGGACACCTCCGGCTCCATGCAAGGCGCACCCATAGATGCCTTGAATGAGGGGCTGGAAGTTTTTAGGAATGACCTCATTAAAGACGAACTAGCTAAAAAGCGAGTCGAAGTCGCGATTATTTCATTTGACAATCAGATCAAAGTCGTGCAAGACTTCGTGACGGCAGATCAATTTGAGACGCCGCTGCTGACAGCTCAAGGACAAACCCATATGGGCGCTGGCATTCAGCTAGCACTAGATACCATTGCCGCGCGCAAATCCGAATACCGCAACAACGGCATTACCTATTACCGCCCGTGGGTATTTATGATTACTGACGGTGAACCTCAAGGCGAATCGGACGATGTTGTGGAAATAGCAGCACAGCGGATTAAAGAGGAAGAAACTAACAAGCGCGTGGCATTTTTTGCTGTCGGAGTTGAAGGTGCTAATATCTCGCGTCTGGCGCAAATTGTCGAGCGCACTCCTGTAAAATTGAGAGGATTAGATTTTCGAGAGATGTTCATCTGGCTGTCGGCTAGTATGCAGAGAGTTTCTCACTCAAAAATTGACGAACAAGTAGCACTTCCACCGCCCGGATGGGGAACTGTTTAGTCAGTTGTCATTGGTCATTGGTCATTGGTCATTGGTCATTGGGCATTTTAGACTGAGCGAAGTCGAAGGCTGGTCATTGGTCATTGGGCATTTTAGACTGAGCGAAGTCGAAGGCTGGTCATTGGTCATTTTACCCGCTCGCGAAGTCGAAGGGTGGTCATTGGTCATTGGTCATTTTACCCGCTCGCGAAGTCGAAGGGTGGTCATTGGTCATTGGTCATTGGTCATTGGTCATTGGTCATTGGTCATTACTAGGAATAAAATCTAAAAAGGTTATTCTAAGGGAATCAATGAAGACTAATGATTGAGAATCATGATTGTAAAGCGGATACACGAACTAAGGATTTTTTCCGGTTTTTGTTAAATAGTTCAATCTCGATTGTGTCTGGCATTTCGTGACTAATGACTAATAATAAGAGTCGCGAGCGAGGATAGCACTAAGAAAAAACGACAAACAATAAACGACAAATGACAAACAATAAATAATAAATAACAAACAATAAATAACAAATGACTATTGACTAATGACCACCCTTCGACTTCGCTCTGGGTAAAATGACTAATGACCAATGACTATTGACTATTGACTCAGGACTATTGACTAATGACTAATGACTCAGGACTATTGACTAATTGGCAAGTTGTAGCGGCATCGGTGACTGGTACGAGCCATGAAAAACGATCGCAACCCTGTCAAGATGCCCACTGCTGGCGCGTCTTACCTAACGGTGTTTTGGTAGCAGCGGTGGCTGACGGGGCGGGTTCGGCTGCACTCGCAGAAGTGGGGGCGAAAATTGCTGTGGAAGCGGTTGTGGAAACGATTTGTCAACAGGATTTGCAGCCTGAAAGTGACGAGGAATGGCAGGTATTTTTAACGGCTTCTCTGCAAGTCGCGCGGGCGGCTGTGGAAGCAGAAGCTGCAACCCGGGAAGTGGCGGCGAGGGATTTGGCTTGCACTTTAATTGCGGTTGTGGCTACGCCGGAATTGATCGCAGTTGCTCAAATTGGCGATGGTGCGGCGGTGGCGGGCGATAGTGCGGGAAATCCGATCGCCCTTACTATACCTCCCTGCGGCGAATATATCAATGAAACCATATTTTTGATTTCGCCAAATGCGATCGAAACAGCGCAATTTCAGGTAATGCGGGAACAATTGCCGCACTTGGCCGTGTTTTCCGACGGCTTGCAAATGCTCGCTCTCAAAATCCCCGAAGGTACGCCCCACGGGCCGTTTTTTGCGCCTTTGTTTCGGTTTTCCGGCGCAGCGAAGGAAGATGCGGATGCGAAAGAGCAATTAGAGTCGTTTTTGCGATCGCCCAGAGTATCCGAACGCACCGATGATGACTTAACATTATTATTGGCAACTTTTTCTAGCAATGTCTAATCTGTTCCAATCCACTTAGAAAAGCCTGCTCGAAAATTATGACAACTCAACCAATTAGTGCCATAAACTTGTTGCGAGAAACATTTGCTGCTATTAGAGATCTATACACTCCTCTGTTGATAATTAACTCTCCTAGTTTGATATTTGCCGTGCTGGAAATTTTCAACTTAGGTTCCGCCGGTGTTGGCTTGACTTTTATCAACTTGTACGTGGTAATTCCTTTCTTGTCGGGAGCTATGATTTTCTACATTTGCCGAAGTTTTACGGAAAATCCAGTAACTGTGAATGAGGCTTTTCAGCAAGCAAATAGGAGATTGCTACCAATACTTTCGAGTTATATTTTGTCTATGTTGTTCATTTTATTAGGTTTTATTGCACTGATAATTCCTGGATTTTATGTATCATTTCGCTTGACATTTTCACTTTTTGCTGCTGTCCTAGATAACTCTTCAGCCCAGGACAGTATTAGAAAAAGTTGGGAGTTGACTAAAGGGCACTGGTGGTTAGTATGTCGATCGACTTTTCTGATAGTTTTGGTGTTTCTTATGCCATTGATATTGATTGTTCTCTTGGTCGATTTGACTGGCCAATCTCTAGCGTCTCAGATTGTGAGTAATATACTGGTATTTTTGATTTTGCCATTCATGACTGTTTATATAGTTCTATTGTACCAGAGTCTGCAACAATCGGCAACAACTATTGAATAGGCATCTACTCAAATAAAGTCAAGGGCTGGCAGAATACCTGCCACCACAATAATTGTTATAGATGTCTAACGAGCGGCGAAAATTTGGTGCGCTTCTATAATAAAATCGAGGTGTCAACAATTCTGGTTTAGTCTGTACAGTAGGTCGTCACTTGCAAGCACAAGAGATTAAGGATAAGCTCAACTCCCTAATTAGCACAGCAGATCCAATAGATCCGAATTTAGCGAGAAGATTGGATGAAATCAATCGCTGGGTGAAAGATGTTAGACCCGGTTCGCTAACTGCTAAAAAATTTGTGATGGCTTTTTTACTACAGCTTATCCGAGATTCTCAGGTTTGGCTGGCGGTTCAATCTCTACCTTCGGAAAGAGAACGACAAGCGGCGTTTGAGTTAATGACTCCGGGGGAAAGGTATTGGTACGGCTATTTATTTCCTAAATGGCTGAGTGAAAACGATCGCAAATTTTATATTTGGAAACAAAAACTAAAGGCCGGTAAATTCGATCCGGGTGACGATCGCGTCATTCGTGCGATCGCAGCCCGGATAGTCGAACGCCAAGGCAGTGTTTTGTATCGCTATGTTGCAGATCTTTCTATGGCCACCGATTCGATCGTCAGCAACCGCCAACAGCAGCCCCTCTGCATTCAAGTCACTACTCTTTCTGATGAGTTTTCGGAACAAAAATATCAAAAATGGCAACAAACTCTTCAAGGCTGGGGGATTGACAGAGGACTATTTTTAAGTTATGATACAAAAGATGCAAATTTCCTGAACCAGTTAGTTAACATTGCATTATATAATAGTGATAATTTGCCCGCAGGTCGTTACCTAAAATTCCCGTAAATTAACCAGATCTGCTGCTGAGAATAGTTCGACTGCTAAAAACTCCGTGAACAAAAAAAATTGACTGGCCTCACATATTGCAGAATTCTCGACAATGGCAAAAATCTAATCCTCAGCCCGCTTCCCGGAAAAGGGAAGGCTATGCCAAGATTTTTCCTCCCATTTTCTGTTTCCGGGAGGGATATGGCAAACTGTGGCAACAGGCGCGAACTACGAATGCTAAGCAACGGGAAGATTTACCGCAGCAATCAATAGCGGTAAGGTGCGCCCCTGAGCACCCTACGAAAGATAGAGGTTCTGCGTAATTCCTGGCTAAGCAACCGGAAGATTTACCGCAGCAATCAATCAGAGTGAAATAACTAGCAACTAGGGCTAAATTGAAGTGAGATTTGATTGAATCGCGGTGAAGTTGTTGGAGAAAAAATATAATTAGATAAAAATCAATACTATGACATTACAAGGTACAAACACCGTTGAAAAAAACTTGCAAAAAGTATTGGAAGAACTGGAATCAGCCAGAAAAATGCAGGATGATTGGATGAATCACGGGGTGGATTTTGTTGAGTTGTATGTGGAAGATGCGGGCGGTGATTGGTTGGAAAAGTGGGGTAAATGTGAAGAAGAATTAGAGCAGATAAAAATCCAAAAGGTAGATGTTGAAGCAGTCAAAGCAGCGATCGCCCTGGAGGACTTTGGGCAAACCAAACTGCTGGAAATTGCCTTGACTCGCCCGAACTATAGCAGCGATTCGGGCGGTTTGCAGGAGTCTCCCACCGGGCCAGAAATTAAGCACAAACGGCTGTCACTCCTAGGCGGAGCGATTTTCGGTGCTGTTGTTACCGATTACCTGTACCGCGCATATCCGCACCTCGATGCGGAGGCTATCTCAACCTTAAAAACAGGTTTAGC
The DNA here is from genome assembly GCF_036702665.1 of Microcoleus sp. Aus8_D2. Classification (NCBI taxonomy): domain Bacteria; kingdom Bacillati; phylum Cyanobacteriota; class Cyanophyceae; order Oscillatoriales; family Microcoleaceae; genus Microcoleus; species Microcoleus sp. Aus8_D2. Next base: position 127,508 of record NZ_JAUBUN010000006.1, on the reverse strand, counting down.
AGAACCGAAAAAACTTGCAGAATTAGCTCAAAATTTCAAATTGAACGACCTCTGTCGGCGCAGCGAACTCTGGAAAGAAACAGACAAAATCGAGTCAAATAGATTTTTGTCCCAGAGTTTTGAGGCTTTGTTTGGTGCGATTTACTTGGAGTTCGATCGCAATTTTTCCCGTGCGGGAAACTGGCTGATTCAGCGCTCGATCGCACCAACACTCAGCCTGCACCTCGATCGGAGTCAGCAGCCGCAAATGGCGCCATCAAACGATCTAAAACGGCGGGAAATCCTGGGTGCGGATATTTTAGAGGCGATCGCGATCGACTATCTGTACCATCGATTTCCCGAACGGAACGCCAGCCAGCTAACTCGCTGGAAAAATCTGTTAGCCACCAAAGAGATTTTCCCCCAAGAGTTTAAGGCAAAATTAGGCAGTCATTACCTGGAATTGGAGAGCAATTTCTCGCGCACCCGCGACTGGTTGGTGGATAACTTTATCAAAACCGCAGTTGACGAACTGGTAGAGGAAACCGACACTCAACCAGAATATTTGATTGACACTGCTAACCCGGAATCGCTGCCAGAATTGGTCAGCAGGATTACAGACAAAAAGTGGAAAAATGAATTTTTGAGAGTCGCCAGCATTTTGCAGCCGGCTGACGAACTTGTGCTGCTGATGCAAGAAAAAATTGATAATATGACTGCTAAAAATGAAACTTTGCAACAGTTGCTAATCTGGGCAAATCACAAGTCGGCGTCAGTGGAAAGGAATTTCCCACCGGCGGAAATTCGCGCTTTTTATGTGGCCTTAGTTTGCGTCTTGGATTTGACTTTGACTCGCGTCCTCGATCCGAGTCTGGAGTTTGATAAATCGAAAGTCCGCAAGTTGCGTAATTCTTTGGCAACAGCGAGAAAGAATGTGGAATTTGCTGCTGTTAGGGGGCTTGGGAAACAAGCTTTTGATGGTGATGTGGAGGCGATATTGGTTGGCATTTTTGGGCTGGACATGGAACCGGAACTCAAACAACTGCTGGAACAATTTCAGAGTCAGATGCCGGATTTGCAAAATTGGAAAAAGTGGCGCAAAGAGTGCGGTAAAAGTTGGCTGGCAAAATTTAAGAGCGCGATCGGCTACAATCTAGACTTTCGCCCCCAACAGAAAACTTTGCTGAAACAGTATTACTACGCCTACAATTTGCTGGTGGAATGCCTCAACACCGATAATTGTCAGGTGACACCGGCCGTCAAGCAAAAAATTGAGGATAGGATGTTATTGTCCGTGGATTTGAAGCGGGTTCACATCTAATTTGCAGGGGACGGGCAGGATGCCCATCCCACAAACAACCACAATAAAATTGGTTCGTAGTGAGGACTTCAGTCCGCATCCACTCAGACAGGACTGAAGTCCTCACTACAAACCTTAATAAAATTGGTTCGTAGTGAGGACTTCAGTCCGCATCCACTCAGACAGGACTGAAGTCCTCACTACAAACCTTAATAAAATTGGTTCGTAGTGAGGACTTCAGTCCGCATCCACTCAGACAGGACTGAAGTCCTCACTACAAACCTTATAATAGTGGTTTGACAGGTCAAGTGTATTGAGTGCTGTTGACTTCCAAATCCTCTATCCCCTAACGGAATTCTATGCAGTTGCAACGCCAATTTAGCGGACAACTGATTGCGATCGACAGCAACAGCCCGATCGCCAGCGGCGGTGAAGGTCGCATCTACCCGATCGCCCAAGATCCATCCCTAGTAGCAAAAATCTACCACAAACCGACAGACGAAGACGGCGACAAACTCACAGTCATGTTCAGTATGCCGCCGGATGCGCCGATCGCGGAACCGGGACACGCCTCAATTGCTTGGCCGCTCGATTTGCTGCATACTGTCGGCGGGCGCGAAAAAATCGTCGGTTTTGTGATGCCGCGCGTCAACAAAGTGCTGCCGGTACACACTTTCTACACTCCCAAAACCAGGCGCGAACAAAAACCCCTATTTAACTATCTTTACCTCCACCGCACCGCCAGAAACCTCGCTTCGGCTGTAAACGCCCTCCACGTCAGGGGTTACGTCATCGGCGACGTGAACGAGTCGAATATTCTTGTCACGGATACGGCTTTAGTAACGCTGGTAGATACGGATTCGTTTCAAGTGCGCGATCCTTATACGGGTTACGTTTATCGGTGTCCCGTGGGGAAACCCGAGTTTACGCCGCCAGAATTGCAGGGCCAGACTTTCCGCGATATCGATCGAGCTCCAGAGCACGATTTGTTCGGTTTAGCGGTATTAATTTTTCAATTGCTGATGGAAGGTACGCACCCGTTTTCGGGAGTTTATCTCGGTAGCGATGAACCGCCGTCTTTGGAAGCGAGAATTCGATCGGGCCATTTCCCCACCGGTACCAAGCGAATTCCCTACCGCCCGATGCCCGCAGCGCCATCTTTCGAGATGCTGCATCCCCGGCTGCGACAGATGTTTGTCCGCTGTTTTGAGGAAGGGCACAGCAATCCGTTGGCCCGCCCGGATGCGAAAACTTGGGTGAATGCGATTCGGGAAGCGGAAGATTCTCTAATTACTTGCACCAAAAACAGTCAGCATAAATACGGAAATCATTTGAGTCGGTGCCCTTGGTGCGATCGGGCAAAACTCCTCAAAGGTCGCGATCCGTTTCCTTCGCGACAGGCAGTCAGCAACGGATTGCACTTGCAGCCCGCGAAAATCAAGCGTCAAAAGCCGTTACCACCGCCGCCCGTGAGGGAGACCGCAGTGCGCCGCCAACACCCCGCCACGGGGCTGCCGCGCCAACTCGGCCAGTACCAAGTGCCGATGCTACCTCTGCCTTCTCGGAGTCGGACTCCGGCGCCTCAGATTCCCGCTAGCAAGTTTGAGCGAATTGTTCAGGATGCTGCTTGGGGCGGTGTTTGGGGGACTTTGTGTTTAGCGGCGGTGGCGGGGATTTTTTCGGCGATCGCTGAGGGCGGCGGCGCGATTTTGGGGGCGATTTTTGTCGGTTCGATTTGGGGCAGTTTTTTTGGGATGATGTGGGGTATTTTTACTTTGTCGCCGAACCAGATTTGGCGGAAGTGGGGGGGAGTTTTGCTGGGGACTCTCTGGGGGGCTTTCTTTTTGGCTGCGATCAGCGGTGTGGTGTTTGGGGCGATTAGTGACAATGCGGCGATCGGGGAAGCGATTTTGTCAGGCGCAGGCGTTGGTACTGTCTGGGGCGGTATTTGGGCGGCTTTTTCGCCTCCTCTGGCGCTGCCGGTGGGCAGAGTGTGGGGGAGGCGGGGAGCGTTTTTGGGGGCGGTTTGGGGAGCGTTTTTGGGGACTTGGGCTGGTGTTTTGCTAGGGGCCGGGTTGGTGGTTTGGCAGCAGTATAACGGGCAGATGCGGCCGGCGATCGAGTTTGGGGGTTTGTTGCTGGGTGTGGCAATTGTGGCGGCGGGTGTGGGTGCTGTTGGGGGTTTGGTTTCTGGGAGTTTATTGGGTGTTTGCGGGTTTGCGCCGAAGCTGCCGGTGTCGTTTCAGCCTTCGGGTGTCAGCGGTGCGGCTTTGGGTTCGATTTGGGGCAGTTTTTTGGGGACTTTGGCGGGTGCAGTGTTGGGGGCGGGGGTGTGTGCGGTGCTTCCGGCTCTCAGCGGTGGGGTGCCGGTGCAGTTGGCGCCTGTCGTAGGTGCGATCGTCGGGGCTGGTTTGGGGGCGATTTGGGGGGTAATTTCGGGTACTGTTTGGGGGGCTCTGGGGAAGTGGTGATTGGATTTAAGGGTGTTTGTATAGCCTTTCTCAAAAAGGTGAGGTATGTCGGGCATAGGGCATAGGGCATAGGGCATAGGGCATAGGGCATAGGGCATAGGGCATAGGGCTATCCTCATGTTTTTGAGAACCGCTATATACATCTTTGATTAATACGAAAACCGCAGATTTAAGACAGATAAACACAGATGAACGCAGATAATTTCAAGACTTGAGAGCGCATGAATGCAATACAAGTCTAATCAGCTATTATAAACCTAAATTCCTCGTTTTTTACGAAAATATTTCATCGCAGCCCGCAGATTCGGTAAAAACCCGGTTTCTTTTACCAAAATGCGTCCAGGAATTTCAACCTAAACCCTATTAAGGATGGAAACCCAACTAATATCAATCCCATTTTCCCTTGTAGCAACTGCCACATCCGTAAAGAGATTAATAACTTCATAAACAGAGTCGCTTATCCATCACGCAGAAACAGTTTGATTCCCGTATCATATAACTGACAACTGTCAACTGCCCACTGTCAACTGTCAACTGTTCTAAGATGACAGTGACAATTCGGCTTTGCAATCAAAGACTCAACCAAAGCATTCAAAGCAACCGCCGCCAACAACCCGCCGCCAAAAGTTCCCACCGTCGTAATATAAGGAATTCCCGATCGCATTAACCGCCGTTTCGCCACCGGAGAATGACTGAAGCCGACCGGCATTCCAATAACCAAAGCCGGTTGCAGTTGCCCGTTGGCGATCGCCTCACAAACCGCCATCAGCACAGACGGCGCATATCCTACTACTAATATACATCCTTTTTCCAATTTCAATAACTGTTCAAACCACTCGCGCTCGTGCCAGAATTCCAGTTCCGCTTCCGGTGCAGCATTAATGTGCGGGTCATCAATTAAAGTTGTGATACTTGTTTCCAAATGCGCCAATCTTGTACTATCCAAAGCAGCAAAAACAGGCGGCACGTCAGCCACAATTTGACATTGATTTTTCAAAGCTTCCCGCGCCGATTTAATCGCCGTTTCGCTCAACTTCACAAACGGCAGCAGCGAACAATCACCGGATGCTAACACCAGTTTTGATAGCAAGTCTACCTCAATTTCCGAGCGATCGCTCAAATCCGGCAACAAATGCTGCAACGACTCCCCAAACGCCTCCGGGTGAGTGTGCGCCCCCGCATCCCAAGCATCCCAAAGTTGTTCCAACTGTTCCAATCCCCCCTCACTTTCCGCTTCCAACACCCTCAATTGCGCCAGTGCGCCCGCCTGCACCGCTTGACAGGAAAGATCCCGCCCCAGCAATCCTTCGAGGGCTGATGCCGTTTCTCGCAGGCGCACAATCTGCTGAATTACCGACAGATATTGCTGTTGGAGAGTCGCCACCAGCGCGTCTGGGGAAGCCTCCGCGTCTGTTTCTAACAGTTGGCGGATGTGAGACAGTTGAAAGCCTTGCTGCTTGAGTGCGACGATTCTTTGGAGTCTTTGCACGTCGCTGCGGGTGTACAGTCTGTAGTTAGAAGTCGATCGCACGGCCGGAGATAGCAGCCCCAAAGCGTGATAGTGCCGCACCATCCGAGGAGTAATTGTGCCTTTTACCGCTTCAGTAAGTTGTTTGATGGTCAGGTATTGCTGCATTGAATTTTTTCACAGGATTTTGAGATTTTCACATTCGGTTCGTAGTACGGACTTCAGTCCGCAGCCTGGCCTGAAAGCGGACTGAAGTCCGCACTACGAACCGTTGCAAAATTAGATTCCATTTTCAGTAAACTTCAGTCGTCTTTGAGACGACTTTTGCTTTGAGACAGGGGTTTTCCGTTCGTAGTGCGTCCTGGCGTCCGCTATAAAGCTGCGGACGCCAGGACGCACTACGAACCGTTTTTGAACCGCTACTGCTTAATTTCATTTAATTTATTTTAGTTTGACTCTTGACATTGACATTAATGTCAAGGTTTACGATACAGGAGTCATTCTACCAAATCAAATTTCTCCCATCACCGAAAGCAATTTCGTTCGAGACACACGGTAGAGGCTGTGGAAACAAATCAAAGTTCCGCATCCCGACAACCAGCCCCCGGATTCAACCACGGGCTTAATTCTTCAATCCCAAATCTAAAATCCCAAATCTAAAATCGAATGACTCCCAACTCCCTCCCCATCTCTCGCCTCTCGCGCCTCGCCGAAGAACATCCCGATGCTTTAACAGCCGCCCTGTGCGGAATTCTCGTAATTTTGGGTTCGATCGCCCTACAACTCGGTTGGCTGGGCTTAGCGGTGCTAATATTGCCCGCTGCTTACGTGATCGGTGGCTATTCCAGCACCCGCGAAGGGTTGACTACGCTGTTTGAAGAACGCGAATTAGATGTAGATTTGTTAATGATTGTCGCTGCTTTGGGCGCGGCCGGTTTGGGGCTGTGGCGGCGAGAATATCATTTAATTGTGGATGGTGCTGTTTTAATTTTAATCTTTGCCATTAGCGGCGCCCTGGAAGGTTATGCGATGCAGCGGACTGAACGGAGTATTCGCAGTTTGATGAGCTTGACTGCGGATACTGCGCGGGTGCTAATGTACGATGGAGAACGAGAAATTGCGATCGATAAATTGGCAATTGGCGATCGTATTTTAGTCAAGCCCGGAGAAATCATCCCCACAGATGCGATAATTATCGAAGGCTACAGCGCTCTCAATCAAGCCTCGATTACCGGCGAATCGATGCCCGTAGAAAAAACCGCCGGCGATGAAGTCTATGCAGGCACGATTAACGGTGCGGGCGCCTTAAAATTGGAAGTTCACAAAAGTCCAGAAAGCAGTTTGATTCAGCGAGTGATTCGGCTGGTACAACAAGCGCAAACAGAAGCGCCGCCTTCTCAGCAGTTTGTGGAAAAATTAGAGCGCGGTTATGCTAAATTAATTGTCGGTTTAGGCTTGCTGCTGGCAACTTTGCCCCCGTTTATTTTAGGCTGGAATTGGGAAGACACGATTTATCGGGCGTTGATTTTCCTAGTAGTCGCATCTCCCTGCGCGCTGATGGCTTCGATTATGCCGGCGCTGCTGTCGGGGATTGCTAACGGCGCGAGACAGGGGATTTTGTTTAAAAGCGGCGCGCAATTAGAGATAATAGGTAAAGTTCGGGCGATCGCCTTTGACAAAACCGGAACCCTCACCACCGGAAAACCGCAAGTTATCCAAATTGTACCAGCAGCCGGGTATACTGAAACAGAAGTCCTGCAATTGGCTGCTGCTCTGGAAGCTCATTCCGAACACGCGATCGGCCAAGCAATTGTCCAAGCCGCCCAGCAGCAACAGTTACCATTGTCAAGTGCTACGGACGTACAAGCAAAAATTGGTAGCGGAATAGTCGGCAAAGTTGACAATGAAACGATTACCATTGGTAAAGCCGGTTTTGTCGGAACAACTGCCGAGTTGACAGAAGTAAGCCATCAGTTGCAAGGAGAAGGAAAAACAGTTGTTTGGGTAGCAAAGGGCGATGAACTTTTAGGAATCATTGCAGTAGCAGATACCGTGCGCCCCGAAGCAGCAGCCACAGTAAAACGCCTGAAAAAATTAGGCGTAGAACATATCATAATGCTGACCGGCGACAACCAGCAAACCGCTCAACATATCGCCCAACAATTAGGCATCAATGAAGTGTACGCCGAACTTTTGCCCGAAGACAAAGTGCACCTAATTAAGAAACTGCAAACCCAGTATCAAACCGTAGCAATGGTAGGAGACGGCATCAACGACGCCCCCGCCCTCGCTCAAGCTTCCGTAGGAATTGCAATGGGGATTTCTGGTAGCGATGTAGCTTTAGAAACGGCCGACATCGTATTAATGGCAGATAAGTTAGAACAACTAGCTAAAGCAATTAGTTTGGGCCGTCGCGCTCAAAATGTTGTCAAACAAAATATTGTGTTTGCGCTCAGTTGCATTATACTGTTGTTAGGTGCTAATTTTATCGGAAACATCACAATGCCGATCGGCGTTATCGGTCATGAAGGGTCTACAGTTTTAGTCACATTGAGCGGTTTGCGGTTGCTGAGACATTAATTGAATTACTCGTTACAGTACCCAAATCCCAGAAACCGGGTTTCTCCCTAAATCTCTCGCACTCAACCCAAACCTTCATAGAAACCCGGTTTCTCG
>NZ_JAUBUN010000006.1:106193-119514 GCF_036702665.1 Microcoleus sp. Aus8_D2 | reverse complement strand
AATCCCAGAAACCGGGTTTCTCCCTAAATCTCTCGCACTCAACCCAAACCTTCATAGAAACCCGGTTTCTCGCCACCAAGCGATAAAAATGCGTGAAGCAAATCCAAACTAACGGCGGAAAATGCGCTGCCAAACAGCTATAATTATCCCAGTCATTAAGCTAGCCGCCACTCCTGATAGAATCGTAAATCCCATAACTATTCTCAAACCCGAACCCGGTTCAAAAAGCGGGAACAGCGTATTTATCGCAGTATTGATAGCGGGATTGGCTTCGATTTCTGTTTTGTAATTAGCACTTGCAGAGGCTACCGTACCGCCAGTAGACAGCCCGACTCCGACAATACCGACAATATTTTGAAAAGCGCGATCTGCCTCAGCCTTCCTAATTTCCACCGTCCCTCTAATTGTATCAGTCAAACTCTGCAAAATTTCCAAACACGGACGGAAATTGTCAATATCTTTTTTAATCTGCTTCGGATACTTGGTTTTAGCATTGTCGCAAAAAACTTGCAAAAACTGCAAATCGTCAGTAGGTCTAGCCTTGGCCTGCATCTCGGCCAGCTTATTCTCGTACTTCTCCAGATTCACCTTAATTGTACTGTATTGCAGCTCCAGGTAATTAAGGTCGATCGCAAACTGAGACAATTTTCCCATCGCCTCCAACAATTGCGGGAGATTCAACCTAGAAGTATTTCTGATTGCCACAATTTGGTTGTAGTTGGTCACCAAACGCTCTTTTAACAGTAGACTGTTCTCATAAGCCCAGATAATTTTATGGCGGAAGCACAGCAAATCCAGCCAATTTGTATAAAAATCAGTGCCTTCCCGAAAAGCAGCTTCATCGGGATATAAAATTACCAACAGTTGCAAATTATCCTCAATCTTATCGCCCCAAAACTCAGCGACTTTCCCACCTAAAAACTCACCAATTCCTTGAGGAACACCATCTTTTTTAAACAAACACTTATAAGCCTGTTTTGCAAGTTCTTCCGCCTCCGCATCAGTTCCCGATTCCAGCCAACCCGAAAGCATCCAAGTTTTCCCAATATTTTCCAACTTCGGCAATTCAGGAGTCAAATACTGCAAGTTTTCAATCAGTTTAATAACTTTGTCTGTTTCATACTTGTCATCAACATAGCCATCAAATAAAAGTTGGTAATTGTCACTGACATTCCAGCGGCGGTAGCGGCCCTTGACTTGATGATTATCCAGATTTCCTGTAAATGGTAAATCTGCTACTTCTATCTCATCTACAGCCAGAAAATTTCGTTTATTTTCAGGAGTAAAGGAAACATTTAGCTTTTTGTGCAGTTGTTCGGACAAACCAGCTAAAAATCTGCGATAAATTTTGCGAGTTTCCGATGCTTCGACACCCAACCCTTGTTTGAGAGTGTAGGTAAATAAATTTAGGGTAGGGTCAGCTAATTTCAGCATAAAATCTTTTCCTGACGGTTACTTCTGGATGCCTATCGGGGAGGCAGAAACCGGGTTTTTTCCCAAATCCCGAATTTTCACCTTAAATTTCGGCAAAAACCCGGTTTCTTAGATTTGGCTGTCGCGGAGGCAGAAACCGGGTTTTTATGACAATCCTGGCTTGTCACCTTAAACTTTGGAAAAAACCCGGTTTCTTGAGTCTCAATTCGTAACTCGACAAATCAAAACTTCAACCGATAAACCCGTTCAACCAAATCGCTAGCCTTTCCCAACAACCTCTTCGCCGCATTCTGAGGATTGGCATCAGTCAGCGGAGGAGCCAAAAAATTGTTAAAATCATCAGTAGCCTGACGCGAAGGTGTATTGTCATCTAATTCGGCAAGATACTTATTCTTTTCATTCGTTTTGTCAATTTGTCGCAATTCCTTATGAGCCTGCTTAAAAAGTTCGTAAAAAGCAGCATCTTTCTGAGCCACATAAATAAGTTGAGATGTTTGTTTCACATCGCCGCCGACTAAAGCCGTGCCTATTTCATTCACTTCTGCTATCAACTCAGGTGCTAGAGTTCCTTCAAATTTAGCGAGGGAAATTAAAAAAGCTTTGGGCGCAAACTGCTTAAATTCTGATAAGGTAAATTCTTGAGAAGTCATATTAGTTTAGCCGTTGCCGGTGATAGTGAAAGCAGCCCAATGATAGGGATGCTCGTAAGGTCTCTCATCTATTGTAGCTAAATTTTCTTGCAATTCGGAGGCTTCCATTTCAAAGAAGAATAGAATGTCAATTTTGTCTTCAAGTTCAGCTTTTTCCAGCAGCGGCAACAACTCGCTAGCGTACCACTCGCCTAGCTGAGCATTCGTGAGTTGTCTCAGCCAATCTTTGGCTTGTTGCAGGGCTGCGGGCGGCTGGATTCCCTGCTGCAACAACTGGTAAAAATAGATCGTTAACAAAGCGCTAGAACGCTCGTCCACTCGCCACAGCGTGCTGATAACATAGTTGGTTTCTGGCAAAAAGCCGCTCGCTATCCCCACGAATTCATCGATTAACTCGCCTGTTTTGGTGAAGCCGGTTTCGCAAGCGCTGAGGCAGATTAGGTAATAGTTGACAAAATTTAACTGCAAAATGTCGGTCAATGTCAATTCTTCGCCGCTGGTTAGGATTAACGCAGAAGCTTCGGATTTTTCGGTGTTGTGGTAGGCGTGACCTGTATAATGAAAGATGCCTTGATTGGTTTTGAGTGCTTGAATAATTGCGGTTTTTGTGGCGGCATTCGATGGGCGCTGAGTCGGGTAAAATTGACTAATGGCGGCGGCTTCGATTTCGGTGTATTTTAAGGCACTTTTGCCTTGGGAATGCTCTACCATCAGCAGTGAATTTGGCACTGTTTCCGTGGGTTGTTGCTGTTGCTGAAGGATGGCAATTTGAGCGCTGGGGAGGCGGCTAATTGTGCGGTTTTGCTCGCCACGTTCAGCAGGCTGTTGCGGCACTAGGAAGGGAGGCTGAAACAGGGCATCTAGGGGTAGGAGGTGCAAGTCGCGGTGGGGAATTAAGATTAAGTGTTGGATGTTGGTGAGGTGGGTGCAAATTTCGGGGATTTTGAGGATGTCAGCGAGTTTTTGCAATTGCGCTGTCATTGATTGCCGCCAGGGATGGGATTCTTTGCTTTGTTCTTTGCTAGTTTTGCAGTAATTTTGATAGTTGGTTTTCCAGTCTTTTAGCCAGTTTTCTAAATTCGGATTTTTGGAGTTTGGGAATAAATCGGTGATTGGTGTGGAGATTGTTTGAAAGTTGTCTGGGGTAATGATAAAAGCTGTCAGGGAAACTGGGCTGAGATGCCAGTAAATTATCGCTGTGGCGGTGTTGTTTGCCAGCAAGTCTCGGATTTGCAGATAAGTCGGGCTGTCGGTGCGGTTGGGCGAAGCTGCGCGCATCCATTGCAGGCAAAAGTTTTTCCTGGCTTCGGCTTTTTCTAGTGCATTTATCTGGTTGCCCGACTTGACGAGGGTATCGACTTCTAATTGGTAAAGTCCGGCAAATTTGCGCTGGAGTCGCAGTTTGATTTCCGGGTGAGTTTGATCTAAAAGTAAATTTTCTAAGGCGTTAGTAGCTTCGGTAAGGTAGTCGCTGGTTTTGGGTTCTCCCAAGCTGCGGCAGACGGTAATTAAGCCTTGCATTACTTCTAAATAAGCTTCGGGAATCAGGGGCGATTTCAAAAATTCGCGGGCTTGTTCGTAGCTGGCTTTGGCTTTGTGGAAAGATTCAAAATATGTGGCTGTTTGTTTGCCGTGTTTGTAGTGTGCCTTGCCTTTTTGCTGGTGCAATTTGCCACAAGCTTTGCGATAGTCGTGGTTGCTGGGCTGATATTTCTTTAAGCCTTCATCCCAGTTTTGAATGGCTTCAATGTAGCGCCCGGAGTTGACAAATGCAAAACCTCGATTTACCCAAGCTATCCAGAATTGATCGCCTGTAATTTCTAAGGCTTTGTCGTAGGCTGCGATCGCCTCACTGTAGCGGCCCAAATAATTTAGGGTAACGCCCAGCCCGTTCCAGGCATAGTGGGATTTGGGGTCAATTTCTAAGGCTTTCTCGAAGGCTGCGATCGCCTCTCTGTAGCGGCCCACACCACCTAGGGTAGCGCCCAGCCCTTTCCAAGCAAAGTGGTATTTGGGGTCAATTTCTAAGGCTTTCTCGTAGGCTGCGATCGCCTCACTGTAGCGGCCCAAATCATTTAGGGCATTGCCCAGCCCGTTCCAGGCATGGTGGTATTTGGGGTCAATTTCTAAGGCTTTCTCGTAAGCTGCGATCGCCTCACTGTCGCGATCCAAATCTCTTAGGGTAGCGCCCAGCCAGTGCCAGGCCCAGTGGTATTTGGGGTCAATTTCTAAGGCTTTGTCGTAGGCTGCGATCGCCCCTTGTAAATCTCCAGCATAATAACGTTCTTTTCCTTGGTTAAATAATTCTTCTGCTTCTTTATTGATTTCTCTTCCTATAGATTCTGACTGCGAGGTTGAGTCACCTTGGTTAACCACAGATAAATTATCTGTAGAAACACTCAAACTCTCCCTTGCGACCAATTCAGTAACAATATTTTCACTTATAGATGAATCATCCGGAGGAGTCCGATTCAAACTCTCCCCAGCCAACAATTGCCTGCCGATATTGCCAGCAACCTCACTGATTCTCCCGCAATTTGCCGCACCCAGCCGCACCATGCGCCTACCCAATTCTAAATTCGTTTCCGGGGATACCAGCAACCTTTCTCCAAATTCTTGCAGCCATTTTTTCCACTCAGCATCTTTGATTTTGCTGCTGATTAAAAAGCCTTTTATATCGCCGCGACTCCAGCCTTGTTCAACTCCCTCTAACAGTGCCATGAATTTCTGTTCGTATTCCCCAAAAGAGCGAATCGGAGTTGGCGGTGGGGGTGCTGGTGGTTTGGGTTGCGGGAATATTTTCCGCCACAGGTTGAGGATTGTTTGCCAAATTTTGCGGATCATTGGCTGGGTGGATGATGTGTTGTTGGTGATTGTAGCAGATTTTTGGGTTGGGTGGAGGTTGAATCGCGGTTTTGTGGCAGATGAAGGCTGAGGAATTGATTTATGAAGAAACATTCCAAAATCTTGTAGGGGCGGGTTCACCAACCATCTATGAAACTGACAAACAATTTCATAAACCCGCCCTGTCCCCGCGATTATTTAGATGAACATTCAATTTTTGGTACATTTATATTGTTGGTGGGGGCGGGCGGGTTTATGAGAATGTTCGTTTTTTGTCGGGAATTTTGGGCGAACCCGCCCCTACGGATTGGGTACATTTGTATTGTTGGTGGGGGCGGGCGGGTTTATGAGAATGTTCGTTTTTTGTCGGGAATTTTGGGCGAACCCGCCCCTACATATTTGGTGCTGTTTAGGATATATTAAGAATATTTTGGAAGAAACCCGGTTTCTGGCTGTGCGTGAGTTGAAGTAATTTACAAAACTACTTAATAGTTCATAGTAATTAATGAATTAGTGTCTCCCTTTAAGATTAAACTAAGAACAATCACAAATATAAGTTTTCACGTTCAAAAGGGAAGAGATCGGAGAAACCCACAAACACAAGTTTTTTTCCTGAATCATCATCTTCTCCTTCCCCTTCCCCTTCACTTTCTGTAGGAGGCAATATGAATGAAAATGTCATTGCGGCCGCGCGAAATGTGGCAATTGTTGGCCCTTATTTAAGCGGTAAAACCGCTCTGCTGGAAAGTTTGCTGTCGGTGACGGGGACGATTACTCGCAAGGGAAATGTTAAGGATGGTAATACGGTAGGTGATAGTTCGCCGGAAGCGCGCGATCGCAAAATGAGCGTAGAAGTAAACTGCGCTACCGCTGAATACGAAAACGTCCGCTTCACATTTCTTGACTGTCCCGGCTCGATCGAATTTGCCCAAGAAACTTACAATGCACTTATCGGTGTCGATGCAGCCGTGATTGTTTGCGAACCGGTTGCCGATCGCACTTTAACCCTCGCCCCGCTGTTCAAATTCCTCGACGATTGGGAAATTCCGCACCTAGTTTTCATCAATAAGATCGATCGCGCTTGCACGGACGAAACCACCTGCGGCAGCAACTTCACCGATGTCATCAATGCGCTCAAATCCGTTTCCAGCAGACCAATTGTACCTCACCAATACCCGATCGGCAAAAACGAACAAATCATCGGTTTTATCGACTTAGTAACCGAACAAGCTTACCACTATCATCCGGGCGCACCCGCAGATCCCGTCCCGCTTCCCGAACACCTCAAAGCACAAGAAAGCGCGGCGCGGCAGGAAATGCTCGAAGAATTAGCCAATTTTGACGACCATTTACTCGAAGAATTGCTGGAAGAAATCAATCCCGATGTCGAAGAAATTACCCGCGATTTCAAGATGGAATTAGGCGCGGATTTAATAGTGCCCGTATTCATCGGTATCGCCGAACAAGATTTCGGCGTGCGGCCCCTGCTGGAAGCTTTACTCAGAGAAGCGCCGACACCGGAAACTACAGCAGAACGGCGCGTTATTATACAAAGCGAGAGCAACGTTCTGGGTCAAATCCTCAAAACCTATTACACGCCGCAGGGAGGCAAACTATCGTTAGTGAGGATGTGGCGGGGAACCCTGACAGATGGAGCAGTTTTGAACGGGGTTCGAGTTAACGGTTTGTACCGCTTGACCGGCCAACAAACGCAAAGTTTGCAGTCCGCCAGTGCCGGGGAAATTGTGGCTGTGGGGAGGCTGGAAGGCTTGAAAACAGGCGATACGCTGGGTTCAGACGAATTGTTGCCAAAAGCTGAAATCATCTCGCCTGTCTACGCACTGGCGATCGTCCCGGAAAAGCGCAACGATGAAGTTAAGCTGAGCTCCGCTTTAGCTAAATTGCTCGAAGAAGACCCATCTTTACTCTGGGAACAGCACGGCGACACCCACGAAATTATACTTTGGGGTCAAGGTGAAATCCACCTGAAAGTAGCCTTAGACAGGTTGCGCCGCAAGTATAACTTACCGATGGCGACTCACTTACCGCAAGTACCGTACAAAGAAACCATTCGCAAACCGGCATCTTCCATCCACGGGCGCTACAAACACCAAAGCGGGGGACACGGACAGTTTGGTGACGTGTACCTCGACATCGCACCGCAGCCTCGCGGAGAAGGTTTCAATTTCAGCGACAAAATAGTCGGCGGAGTTGTTCCAAAACAGTATATTCCCGGCGTGGAAGTGGGAGTGCGCGAGTATTTGGATCGCGGCCCGCTGGGTTTCCCGGTGGTAGATGTATCGGTGACGCTGACGAACGGTTCCTATCATTCCGTTGACAGTTCGGAACAAGCTTTCAAGCAGGCGGCGCGGTTGGCGATGCAGGAGGGAATGGCGAAGTGCGAACCTGCTTTGCTGGAGCCGATCGCCAAAGTGGAAATTTGCGCTCCGAATGAGTGTACATCAAAGGTGTTGCAATTAGTCAGCGGACACCGCGGCCAAATTCTCGGCTACGAGGGTAAACAAGATTGGAAGGGATGGGATGCTGTTTCGGCTTATTTGCCGATCGCCGAAATGCAGGATTTAATCGTAGAATTGCGATCGCAGACGATGGGTGTGGGATTTTTTAACTGGGAGTTCGATCGTTTGCAAGAAGTGCCGGAACCTTTGGCTAAGCGGGTTTTGCTAACGACTGGCGGTAATGGGAATGGTAACGGTAAAAGTTAGTTAGCAGTGTTCGTAGTGGGGACTTCAGTCCTCTCTTTGTGGATGAAGAAGGACTGAAGTCCTCACTACGAACCTGGGTTTGTAGTGGGGACTTCAGTCCTCTCTTTGTGGATGAAGAAGGACTAAAGTCCTCACTACGAACCTGGGTTTGTAGTGGGGACTTCAGTCCTCTCTTTGTGGATGAAGAAGGACTAAAGTCCTCACTACGAACCTGGGTTTGTAGTGGGAACTTCAGTCCTCTCTTTGTGGGTGAAGAAGGACTAAAGTCCTCACTACGAACCGGGGATTTAACTGCTAAAAAGAAACTATCAAGTAACCGTTTTGGAATTTAGCACCAGTCACAGACTTTCCAGTCAGCGCCGGAGGGAGCAAAATATTGCGCCGCTGATCGCCTGCTTCGATCGTCACTTCCGGCCCGGATTGAATCAATTTAATTTCTTTCTTGTCAAACCCAGGCAAAAACAAACTCACTAAACGCTGTGCAGTGTTAATGTTAATCGGTTTAGGAGCTTTCGCAGCCTGAGAAAAATCTGGCAAAGCATCAATTAACGGCTGCCAATTATTATCGCTGTGGGCCGGCACCGCAACCGCCGTCAAAGGATCGAAATCCGCAGCAACAGCTTCACTCACCGCTGCTTGATTGACAATTACACCGCCGACAGTCAAACCAACTTGTTGAGAACTTCCCCACAAATAGCGCGCAGTGGCGATCGCACTTGCATCTCCAGTTGTCACCAAATAAGCCGCCGTGCGGTTCGGATCTGCCAGCGCATCCTTACCCTTATCCAAAAAATTATCGACTTGCTTCGTAGATTGAAAAGCATTATCTCCCGACATATCCACCGCCAACACGGTACTGACAATCGGTTGAATAAAAGGCGACACAGCTAAATTTTTCCCCAAATCCGAATCTACGAAAGCTTGACGGAACCGGCGAATGTACCAGCTCAAAATTTCCGGCATTCCCAGCATCCGCAGCGTATCCATCCCGCCGCTACCGTCATACACAATGACATCATATTGTTTGCTGTCGTCGTATTCCCGAAGTTCGTTCAACGCCAGCGCGCTGTCCATCCCCGGTAACACTCCCAATTCTTGCCCGTAAATCTGCTTGAAAAACGGAGTGCGGACATATTGCGCTTCTAATTGTTTAACTTCGTCCCACCTGCGTTCTAGCAGTGGCGCGCTTTGCACCTGAACCGCTTTGAAGTTCGGGGAGATTTCCTGCGGGGTGGGAGTCAGCGGAACTCCTAGCAGAATACCCAATGCAGGGCCCGGATCTTGGCCGAGCAGCAGAACTCGTTTGCCTTGAGCCGCATATTTTTTAGCTGTTGCGATCGCGATCGTGCTGCGGCCAGTGCCGCCTTTGCCCAAAAATGTCAAAATCAAAGCCATTTTCTGTTCTCAGTGCCAAAGCTTACTACTTAACATTTAAGCGCAACGGCCATCGAGATTGGGAGAACGGGAGAACGTGAGAACGGGAGAACGGGAGAACGGGAGAACGAGAGAATGGGAGAATGGGAGAATTGAAAAAATCTTCCTTTTTCCCTGAAACCTCAGTATCCATCCGTTACATCCGTTACATCCGTTACATCCGCTACATCCGTTACAAAATCCGCTGCCGAACTTCCTTTTGCTAAACGGCTTCTAGCTCATCCTCAAAGAACCAAGTCGCAAAACCAACGTCAAACTTGACAACCACACCTACTCCGCTGCCATCAACCATTCTGAATCCATCAACAGTGCCTACTGGATTCTCCTTTATCTTGCCCACCATATTTGCAGGTATCCGATCTCTGAGACGGCGCACCTTAACTCTCTGACCTACTTCTATTGCCACGGAAATTGTTCTCCTGCTCTACATAACATATATACAAGCGTTCATTTTACAGTTTGGGGGGAACGATCGAGCAGCAACACCACCAAGCGCGATCGCCCGCGATGATTTTTCACCGAAATTTCGATCGACTTTCCCTAAAAGACGGTATTCTAGTCGGAGTTGCTCGATGTTTGCTCCCTTGTCGCTCGGGTTCGCTGGCGTTGAGTTCCACAGTGACAAGCTCCACTCCCAGAGCCAGCCGCACCACTTAGATAATTATTGTTTATCGCTGAGCAAAGGGCATCTTTTTATTAATTGCCACAACTACAGGATTTCTCCCCAATTAGTCATCCTTCCGGCCGAAGGCAAAATACCTTCACCAGCAGTAATTTATTTTATGTGTGCTATATATAAATATTCGATTTTAAAGCTTGAGATCGGCGATATCTCCTGCTGCGAAAGACTTTGAGTCGGGAAGGCAAAATTTGGCGCACATCAGATTTTAGGAAACTGCCATGTTGTAACAGTTTACTAAAATCTGACAATAAAAAGAAAATTTAATGCTAAGCTTTGCTGCTGAGAAAGCTTATTTGGGCGGCAGTTTTATGGCAGAAAAAATGGAACGATTGCCGGATTTAAGGAGTCTAATAGAGAAAATGAAGTCGAGGAACTTCAAGATGACAAAATTGAAATTATGAAGAAAATTTTTACGTGCTGGCGATCGACCAAAATTCCGCTCCTAAGTTTGTCCTTAGCTGTGCTGGCCTGTCTGCCGGCATTTCGCTCTACGATCGCCAGTCCGCTCTCTCCATCCCCCCAACAGCAGTCAAACCCTACTAAAATAGTCTCGGTCGATCGACCGCCAGCAGCACCAACAGCCTCAAACTCTCCCAAAAATCCGCAAACAGCGGCGGCGAATCCATCCCCAACAAACACGATCGAGGCTCAAGGAACAGTGGGGCGACGATCGCTCGAAATTAAAGAAATTCGCGGTACAGTCACCTTTAAAGGGCGGCCCGCCGTCGTGGGCGATCGGCTGCTTGCCCCCGGAGACGAAATCATCACCGGCCCCAATTCCACAGCCCGGTTAGCGATCGACAACAACACCGGCATCGTGGAAGTTGCCGAAAAAACCGCAGTCAGAATATCCGATTCCTCAAGCAGTGCAGGCGAAAATGACACAGCTATTTTTGTCAGCAGGGGACGAGTCAGATTGTCGATCGGCAAAACTCCTGCGCCAACAGCCGCAGCTAAAACCTCAGCAATTATCCCGCCAAACCTGATTGCCGCCCTAAATACCTTCAGCGGACTCGGCAAAACCAGTCAAATTGCCCAACAAAAAAAATCTGCCAAAACCGCCCCAGTCAGGGTTGAAACCCCAGAAGGCGTTGCCGGAGTCCGCGGCACCTCCTTTGGCGTCAGCGTCGGCGACGGCAAAACCGCAGTCGAAACAATTGAAGGTGCAGTCTTAGTATCCGGCAGCACCGACTCGGAAGTAGTTGTCAACGGTGGCACCGCCACAGCAATTTTCTCTCAAACTGCGCCCGTCGCCCCCTCAGCGAGTCCTCGCGTAGCCGAACTCACAGTCCGCAGTTTGTCGAGACTCGACGGCAATATCTATCGCCTCAGCGGTCAAATTAACCCGATCGACATAATTTATGTCAACAACCAAGCCATTAAGATCGATCGAGAAGGCAACTTCAAAATCCAAGGAATTTTACCTGCCAGCCGCCGCCTCAAAATTGTAGTGAGAGGATCGTCAGTCAGAGAAAAGCATTACAACCTCGCAGTTCCCTAAACAACTTTCAACCAATTCTTTCTGGTAATTTTAACCTGCTGGTATTCAACCCCTCGCTCGCTGGGTTTTGGTATAGACGCGGTTTCAACCGCCCGGTCTTCTAATCTGAAACATCCGCATCGAAGGTCAATTATTGCGTCAAATTAATTGAATGAAGTTCAAACAATTGATCGAGCATCTCAAACACAATCAACTCATTGGCATCCGACAATATCTCATCACAAATCCTCCTTGGCTGACAGGCGCTGTAACAGGCATAATGTCCGTAGCCCTGCTGCAATTGGGAATCTGGAAACCCCTGGAATATTTGGCATACAAAACCCTATTTCAAATTCGAGAATCGGGAATTTTGCCAAATCCGAGTTGGGATTCCAGAATTGCGGTAATTGCGATCGAACCGCAAAGCTTGCAGGAATACGGTCAATTTCCGTGGCCGCGCAATCGCTACGCCGCATTACTGTCAGCCCTGAAAAAATCTCCCCCCACAGCAGTTGGTTTTGACATTCTTTTCCTCGATCCGAGTCCCAAAGATGAAATGTTAGCCGCCGCGATCGCCACCAACGGCAAAGTTGTACTCCCAAGAACCACCAAAGAACAACCAGTAGCATCTTTAAAAGCAGCCGCCGCAGGTGTCGGACATATCATGCACGAACCCAACAGCGACGGGATTAGCCGCGATTCAAAAATATTTCTCGACTCCATTCCTAACTTCGGTTTAGCAATGACTCAGAGGTACAACGCTGCTAACCCGCAAAATCCTGTATTGCTGCCGCAGCCACAAAATGTGCAGGAACAAACAGTCTGGGTTAACTGGCCCGGGAAAACAGAAAATCTACCCACCTATGCTTTTGTGGATGTTGTAGAAGGCAGAATTCCTGAAAGTGCTTTAGCTAATAAATTAGTCTTAGTCGGGCTAGTCGCTACGGGTTTTGACGAGATATCTACACCTCTCAACAAGACTACTGCTGGGGTTTATTTATATGCAGCTTTGGTTGACAATTTGCTCAATCAGCGCTTGTTAAAGCGGCTGCCCGTAGCGGTAGAAATTTGGTTATTGTTGGGGATTGGCCCGCTTACTACTTCAGTTTTATGCAACCGAGGTGTTAAAGAAAGAATTGCGATCGCCCTCGGTTTACCTGTAATTTGGATTGTGGCTGCTGCTGTGTTATTTGGCTTCTATTTTTGGTGGCTTCCCGTTGCTGCACCCATCGGCACCCTAATTTTAGCTGGCACAGCTTTGCAACTGCGCGAACAATACGAAAAACAGCAGTTGATGAGGTTATTTGAAAAACACGTCGCCCCCGAAACTGCTCAGCTTATTTGGGAACGCAAAGCTGAGATATTTGAACAGGGAGAACTCGAACCTCAAGAACTTACAGCAACTGTGCTGTTTATGGATATTCGCAGTTTTACTTCGATTTCCGAAAAAATGCGGCCGCGAGATTTGCTCACCTGGCTGAACAATTATTTGGAAGCAATGACCAACTGTATTATGGATCACGGCGGCGTTGTCGATAAATACATTGGCGATGCAATTATGGCAGTTTTTGGCGTGCCTTTTTGCCACACAGAATATTGCGAAATTCAACAAGATGCTTTGAATGCCGTGGCTGCTTGCATCGCCATGCACGAAAAGCTGCACGAAATTAATCAGCAGCTTAGAATTGAACGCAAACCTTTAATTAAGTTTGGCATAGGTTTGCATACCGGACAGTTAGTTGCCGGTAGCGTCGGCGGTTCCCGGCGTTTGAATTATTCTGTAATTGGCGATGCTGTCAATGTTGCTGCTAGATTGGAGGCGATGAATAAGGAAATTGTGTCTGACAGTCCTTTTAATTTGTTGGTGACGGGGAGAACTTTTGCTTACGTGCGCGATCGCTACGAAGGCCAAAAAGTAGGAGCGATTCAATTGCGCGGCAAAAAAGAAGAAACGGTGGTTTATGCTATTTTGGGCGAAAAGCATTAGTCATTGGGCATGGGGAATGGGGCATAGGGCATAGGGCATAGGGCATAGGGCATGGGGCATAGGGCATAGGGCATGGGGCATTGG
>NZ_JAUBUN010000006.1:68529-106093 GCF_036702665.1 Microcoleus sp. Aus8_D2 | reverse complement strand
TCATTGGGAATTGGTCATTGGGAATTGGTCATTGGGAATTGGTCATTGGGAATTGGTCATTGGGAATTGGTCATTGGGAATTGGTCATTGGTCATTGGTCATTGGTAATTGGTCATTGGTAATTGGTCATTGGTAATTGGTCATTGGTAATTGGTCATTGGTCATTGGTCATTCGTTGTGATGTGATTTGATGCCCGGTGGATTCTTCCCAATTCCCTGTTTGGCCCATGCCCCACTGCCCTGTTTGGCCCACTGCCCTGTTTGGCCCGATGCCCAATTCCCTGTTTGCCCCATGCCCGATGCCCCATGCCCGATGCCCCATGCCCCATCCCCCATTCCCGATGCCCACCCTTCGACTTCGCGAGCGGGCAAGATGCCCTATGCCCGATGCCCCATTCCCCAATTTAATCAAATACACTCAGCCGCAGAGTTTTAACTATTTGTTCCAAGAGAAACAAACCGCCGACTGAATTTCCCTCTTTATTCAAAGGCGGACTGTAAGAGGCGATCGCCCCTTCACCCGGAATTACCGACAACAGAACCCCGCTAACACCAGACTTAGCTGGAATTCCCACCCGCAGCGCGAAGCGGCCCGATGCTTCATACAAACCGCAAGTCGCCATCAGCGCTTTCACAGTGCGGCAGTTTTCCGAAATTGCCTCGCCACCACTTACCAACAGCATTCCCAACTTAGCCAAATCTTCTACGGTTCCCGCCAAACAGCAAACCCGATTGTACGTTTCTAACGCAATTTCCGAGTTTTGCAGATAACCCGATTCTACCATTGAAGCGGCAAGATCCCAATTTTTTTGATTCGGCATTGCATTCACAGAATCGAGCATTAACTCGTCCACAAATAACTGACTTTTTGCTCGTTGATTCAGCCAAGTTAGCAGGTTTTGACAGCGATCGACCGCATTTTGACCGGGAATTAAAGACGCTAGGGCGATCGCGCCGCTATTAATCATCGGATTTCTCGGCTTCCCTTTATCTGTTTCCAGTTGAGTCAGGGAATTGAAAGGCATGGACGAAGGCTCGCAGTCCACGCAGTCAAAAACCGCTTTTTCGCCCAATTCGCACAGCAAGTAAAGCAGCACGAACGGCTTGACTGCGCTCATCAGCGGGAATGTGGTAGCAGCGCTCCCCCAGCTCAAAATTTGACCGTCAATTGCCCGAATTTGCACGGCAAACCCTTGTCTGTCGGCTTGGGCAAGAAGTGGTACGTAAGCGGGGATTTGACCGGATTTACTGCGATTAATTGCCTCTTTTGCCCAAGCTGCCAGTTGTTCAGGCTCTAGGGAAGATAGTTTGCTGGTAGATTTTTTCACTGTCGGTTATTTTAAATATTTGCGATTCGCGATCGCCCTTTTTAACCAAAAACTCTGTTTTTTAACTGAATTGCGCTACTTTAGCTCTACAAAAAACCCGGTTTGTGAGGTGAGAGCAAGTGCGATCGACTTTCAGAGTGCGATCGGTGCCACCTGCGAGCAGCTCGTTAATTTATTTATTGATAAAAATTTAATCAAAATCTCTACTTTGCATAAAAACCTCCCCTTCATCCCGATATAAAGGTAGCAGCTTAGCTGGCATGGCTGCTATCTAAAACCAACAAGCACTAGCTTGAAATGCCTTCAACTTCTTATTTTTAATCCCCAACAAGGGGCGGGGTGCATATTTAATTTAAATTTTTCAGAGTTCGCGGAATCCTTTCCGGAAACCCCCCGAACCTCTGAGAATCTACTATCCAACCGGATCTACTCAAACCAGGATAAAAAAATGCCAGACGAAGCGAAAGTAGAAGCAGAAAAACCCGCTCCGATGATTTTTAAGGGTGTTTGCAAAGACGGAGTGCTCAAGGGCAAAGAAATTGAAGGCAAACTAGACATCAAAGTTAACGTTGAATCAGTCAAAGCCGCAGAAACACCTCCAAAAAAATCCGAGTGGGAGGCGCCTATATTTTGGGCGGTGTTTTTATTAACTGCCAATTTTGCCGTCGGCGACCCCGCCGGAATGAGGAAATACAGCCCCCCACAAAGGTCTGATTCTCATGAGATGTCAAACCAATCTGGGGAGCAGTCGGTGTTGCCTCAGAAAAACACCACCAACTTGCCGCTTTAGGCCCTGGGAGCCTGCCAGCCGCGCAAATAGTAATAAACAGACCCGAAATATTCATCGAATACTCGTGTTGTAGTTACCAAAGCTTCTGCACTAGGCAGGAAATCTGCCGCATCTAAGCGCAGTCGGGTTTTCCCTCCTGACACGGGCTGGTAAGTGTAGAAGTCGGTAGCTCTGGGAATCACCTGGATTCCCATATTCGCAAAAGCGAGGCTGGCACGCCGCATCTGAATCGCAGATGTGACCAATATTACTTTGCGCCCAACGCCGCGGCTGTCGAGGATCTTTCTCACTTGCTCGGCGCTGGTGCGTATGTTGCTGCCATTATCGTCGAGAACGATACTGGTGCGCGGCACGCCCATGTTGCTTGCCAGCAAAGTCTGGATATCCTTAGCTTCGCCAGTATAATTCTGTAACTCGGGTCTGGGCCCAGCGCTAACGATGACCAAAGGTGCTAGTTGTTTTTTGTACAAAACGGCAGCATAGGGCAGGCGATTGCCTGTGTCTGTGAGTTGAATCGCTTCTCGGTTGGCGGCGTGAGCCTGAGTGGTTCCCTTGCCCAGCAGGACGATCGCCGCTGCTGTTTCATCGCAGCAAACTGTGGTGCGTGCAGCCGCATCCCGTTCTGCTTGATCGGCGAACCAGTAAGCCACAACTGGCATACTCGACAGGATCAAAACTAGCAGCGCAGCCAAGATCATTCTCGGCGCCGGGTTGCGGATGCCCCCATTCGTGATCAGCGCCGATGCAATCACCAGTAACGTAATCGAAAAACCCAGCGGCTTAAAGAAGAAAGCTATTAAGCCAAAAATCGCTGCTCCGACTGGCGTGTCTGGCGCGAAAAAAGCGAGGAACAAAAGACTGATCAGCAGCAAAACGCGCAGCCGGTCTAATAACGGATTGTCTTTGCCTCCCGATTGATCCCACCACGATTTGATCAGTGAGAAGAGGAGGAATAGAAATAGAATGCGAGCAAATAGTTCTGGCATCTTGCAATATTCTGTGTCTTCATAAATTAGTACGGAATTGTGGAACGAGCGCTAATTTAGATGCGGTAGGAAATGCCGACATCGGTTGGGTTGTTAACTTTCGCCGATCGCGCATCCCGATCGCATTTCTAAGAAATGCTCGATTCCGGTCAGCTATCAACTATTGGTTGCAGGCTGCAAGCCCCCTACTTTCAGTCAGTCGATTTGAGATTTTAGATTTGAGATTTTAGATTAACTCCACAGATGAATCTAGGAGCTCACACTTCGATCTAAAATTTTAGGATCTCCACACTCATAGCCTCGGGGGGTTGTACCCGTTTTGGGGCGGGTCACAGATTGCTGACAGATAATTGGTAATCGATCGCTGGTAATGGTCGATCGGTAATTGATAATGGATGGAGCCGGCGGCAGGTCAAATTGACTTGGCAATCTTGCCTGCTTTATGCTGCCTGTATTTTTTCCATTACCTGTTACCCATTCACCAATCCCAATTTATCGGCGTTTCAGTTGATTCCGAATTGCCTGCGTTACCGTTTGAATTACTTTAACACGAGCATAATACTTGTTATCGGCCGCAATTATAGTCCAGGGAGCTGACGGGGTGCTGGTGCGCTGAATCATTTGATTCACCGCCACTTCATAATAATTCCACTTTTCCCGATTCCGCCAATCTTCAGGAGTGAGTTTGTATTGTTTAAATGGATTTTTTTGTCGTTCTGTAAACCGCTTTAGTTGCTCGTCAGGACTGATGTGCAGCCAGAATTTAACTAAGACACAACCGAAACTGGTGAGTTGCTCCTCAAATTCGTTAATTTCCTGGTAAGCTCGGCGCCATTCGGGTTCGGTGGCAAATCCTTCCACTCGCTCGACCAGCACTCTACCATACCAACTGCGATCGCAAATGCTGATTTTACCAGCAGTCGGCAGCCGCTGCCAGAACCGCCAGAGGTAGTGGTGAGCTTTTTCTTCGTCTGTCGGGGCCGCAAAGGCGTTGACGGTGTAACTGCGGGGGTCTAGGATGTCCGTCAAGCGTTTGATCGCGCCTCCTTTGCCGGCGGCATCCCAACCTTCAAACAGCACTAACACGGGGATTTCATCTTCGTCGATGCTTTGTTGCAGCTTGCCAAAACGGGTTTGTGCTTCGCGAAGTTCCTGTTTGTATTCGTCGGGCGACAGCGCTTGCGTTAAATCTACTTGGGCGAGCAAGTTGGGTTCGGTGGGTGGCAAGCTTTCTTGAGGCGGTAATGGAACGGGTGCAGATTGCGTCGGGAGTCTCTCTAGGGCTTCTGTAATTGTCGCTGCCATTTGCGTTAAAACTTTGACTCTCCCCCAGCGCTGACAGTCCCCTTCTACTAGCGTCCAAGCTGCCGGCCCAGTCCCGGTTTGAGTTACCATTTCTTCGGCCAAAGTTGTGTATTCTTCGTATTTTTTGGCTTGTTTCCAGTCTTCGGGGCGCACTCGCCAAGCTTGTAAGCTGTCGTCTTCTAGTTTTTTAAGCCGGTGCTTGAGTTCTTTTTTGCTCAGGTGAATCCAAAATTTGGCAATTGCCGCGCCGTCATCTACCATCTGCCGCTCGAAGGCGTTGATTTGCCTGATGACTGTCGGTACTTCGGCGTCAGAAACTCTCTCGAATAAGCGGTCTTCTAAAACATGAGTGTACCAACTGTGATAGAAAAAGCCAATCCGCCCTCGCGCCGGCAGTTTCTCCCAAAACCGCCACAGGAAAGGATAGCCCATTTCTGCATCTGACGGCGGCCAAATTGGGTGGACGGCAAACCCCCGCGGATCCATGTACCCCACCATTTTTTTGACCAGGGCGCCTTTGCCGGCGGCCGCCCAGCCTTCGAGTACGATGATTGCGGGCAGTTTTTTTTCCCAGCAGGCTTGTTGGAGCGATCGCAACTGCTGCATTAAAACTTCGATTTTGGCATCATATGTTTCTTTGTCCAGCGAAATATCTAAATCGAGGTTGTCAAGCATATTGACCTCATTTCTCCCAAATAATACAACTGCTGTGTTGGCTTCAAACGCCGCTCCGGTAAATCATCCCCAATCTAAAATCTAAAATCTAAAATCTAAAATGGTATGACCTCACGCAGATCCGAGAAAGCAGTTTAACGTTAGTTTAACGTTTGGATAAAATTAAATCTTCAAGTGCCACAAAAAGTTATCAAAACTACACTTATGCCCGGTTAAAAGTACGGTGCTTCTGTAGCCCTATCCAGGCTCCAGTTAATACAAACAAAACTCCCCTCACATCAAACTTGCCAAAAAAAACCTCAGCGGTTATAGTTGAATTAGGGAACTTTTTCATAGGTTCAAATTCTCCCCTCCCCCAAGCGGGCGAGCAAACAGGAGCAGCAACAAATCCCTGAAACAGGATTTATTGTAAAACAGAGCAAAAGTAAAAATCAACTACCCGGTGGGGGTGAAAACTTCTTTACTTAGCTGTATCAAATTTATTTAAATAACCGTTAATCAAGCACCAGCCTTGATAACTTCGAGGGCGCTGCTTGCGAACATTTGGCGCTCCTCTAGCCGGAAACTCAAATACAAAACTAGCCCAAAAGGGCCAACCAATTTTTATGATTGCGCTATGAGATAAAACCTGAAAGCCTGGGTGATATAAACAGGTTTCTGAGTTTTATCAACACCATTCTCAACAACTAAAACCCGTGGAACAGGCCAGAAAGCCTGTTACTAAAACCCGTGGAACAGGCCAGAAAGCCTGTTACCGACATTTGTGCAAAATGTCCGTTTGTGGAATAGCCATCAGGGCTGTTACTGACATTTGTGCAAAATGTCCGAATTACTGTACTTGTTTGCGAATACCCATTAAGAGGAACAGTCCGCAATTACGGATTGCAAAGTTTTCTATGAATATCTTGACAACACGCTCCTACAAAGGCGAAAGTGACTGGTGCGCGATCGCCAATTTAATCGATGCTTGCGAAACAGTCGATGGCCCTGGCGAAGAAGTATCCGCCAGCGAATTCAAACTCGTACTCGACGCCCCCACACTCGACAAAGCCCGCGACGTACAGTTGTGGGAAGACGGAAACTACAGACTAATTGGTTTATCACTCCTAGATATGCCCGATTCCGAGGAGGAAATAGAAGGCTGTCTCTGGTTTTACGTGCATCCAAACGCGCGCGGCGGAGATTTGGAAAAAGATATGGTTAAATGGGGCGAAAAGCGGCTGGGCGAAGTCGCCAAAGAACGGAATTTGCCCGCCAAATTGCGTACCTACAGCCTCGAAGACAGCACCGACGAGATGCGGTTGTTAGAGAAACAGGGCTTTGAGGTCGATCGCTATTTTCTCACAATGGCGCGATCGCTCGCCGAACCAATTCCCGCACCCGAATTTCCCGCTAATTTTGCTCTGACGCACGTATCGGGAGAACAAGACATCCAACCTTGGGTAGAAATGTTCAACCAGTCATTTATCGATCACTGGAACCACCACGATTTAACCGCCGAAACCGTGCGATACTGGATGCAAGACGAGAATTATCAGCCAGAATTAGATTTAATTGCTGTTTCGGGCGATCGTAAATTTGCAGCTTTCTGCGACTGTCAAATCAAACCCCAAACAAACCCCCGCAGCGACACAAAAGACGGTTGGATTGAATTATTGGGTACGCGGCGCGACTTTCGGAAAATGGGATTAGGAAAAGCAATGCTGCTGGCGGGTTTGCACACCTTAAAAGCGGCGGGCGCAAATACAGCTAAACTCAGCGTCGATGCAGACAGTTTGACAGGCGCGACAAAGCTTTACCAATCAGTCGGTTTCCGCCCGATGGAAACTTGGCTGTCGTGGGCTAAACCAGTATAAATTCGTAATGGTGGCCAGAAACCGGGTTTTTGCGACCGACTTGGTGACAACTCCCAAATTCGGGAAAAAACCCGGTTTCTTGGATTGTGCGAGTGGCCAGAAACCGGGTTTTTGCGACCGACTTGGTGACAACTCCCAAATTCGGGAAAAAACCCGGTTTCTTGGATTGTGCGAGTGGCCAGAAACCGGGTTTTTGCGACAGATTTGGTGACAACTCCCAAATTCGGGAAAAAACCCGGTTTCTTGGATTGTGCGCCAGTAGTCAGAAACCGGGTTTTACCAACAATATTTGCCTAAAACCCATAATCTCCTCAACCCGCCCCGCCTTTTCTTGATTTCCTAAATCTGGCGGAAATTCACCGCTGTTATCAAATTCGCACTCACTCCAACCATAATACCTAACTCCTCTCCAGTCAACAGGTTTTTGATGATTGTTCCCTGAGTATTTTGAGTAATTGCTAACTGATTAAAACTTAAACCACCGCTTAATCCAATCAAATCTTGACCGACGGTAAAATCAGCGATAATATCAAATCCTCGATCGGCTTCTAAGACAAAGATATCATTCCCACTACCGCCAATTAAACTATCATTGCCCAAGTCTCCGTAAAGGATATCGGAGCCTTGACAACCAGTGAGAGTATCGTTGTCTTCGCCTCCGCAAATCGTATCATTTCCTTCACACCCGGACAGAATATCTGACTGTTCGTTACCGCTGATAAAATCATCGCCAGCCCCGCCGCAGATGGTGTCATCACCTTGACTTCCAAACAGGGAGTCCTCACCTTCACTACCAAGCACTATGTCATTCCCTTTGCCTCCAAATAAAGTGTCATTACCCTTACCACCATCGATAAAGTCATCATTTCTATTCCCATAAACGATGTCATCATCTTCGCGGCAATTTATCGAGTCATTGCCTTTGCCTCCGAAGATTAAATCATTGCCCAAGTTGCCAAGAATGATGTCATTATTTTCATCTCCAAATAGGGTGTCAGATCCACTACCACCGCTGATAAAATCATTGCCTGTGTTGCCGTTGAGGATGTCGCCGCTGTCGCCACCATATAAGTTGTCATCCCCGGGTTTGGCATCGAATATATTGCCAGAGTTGCTGCCCAGTAATTCATCGTTTTTGGCAGTACCTATTTGAATTGCCGATACACCGAGTATGGTGTTTTCAACTGCATTCGGTTGGTTTAAGTTGGGATAGTCAATTTTGTCGCAGATGCAGTCATCATTTGGGATGTTATTAGTTATTGGCGTTACCGATGGTGTTGGCGTCGGTGTCGGCGTTGGTGCGGGTGTCGGTGTTTCCGCAGGCGTTGGTGTGAGTATTGGTGTCGGTGTTAGCGTTACCAATGGTGCAGGAGTTGGTGTTGTTACCGGAGTTGGGGTTGTTACCGGAGTTGTTGTGGTGACAGGAGTTGGTGTTGTTACCGGAGTTGGTGTTGTGACAGGAGTTGGTGTTGTGACAGGAGTTGGGGTTGTTACCGGAGTTGGTGTTGTTACCGGAGTTGGTGTTGTTACCGGAGTTGGCGTGGTGACGGGAGTTGGTGTTGTTACCGGAGTTGGCGTTGTTACCGGAGTTGGTGTGGTGACGGGAGTTGGGGTGGTGACAGGAGTTGGTGTTGTGACAGGAGTTGGTGTTGTTACCGGAGTTGGTGTTGTGACAGGTGCGGGAATATTCACACTAAAATTACCTAAACCGCTAGCAGCAGACAAATTGCCAACAACATCCTTCACCTGCGATGCTTGCAAATTAACTGTGTAAGTAGCATTATCAGCATTATCCCAACTTCCGCCTGGGGGAGTAAACGAATATGTCGCTATGCGGGGCGTACCATTGCTATTAGTATTAACACTAATAAAGCTAGCAGGAATAGCACCACCTGACCAATTTACAACAACATCAGAATTATCTAAAGTCCTAACATCAACTCCACTGGCATCACTGAAAGTAACTGTCAATATCTGACTTGTACCACCCGCTGTAGTAATGTTAGAAATTGCGGCCAAGTTAGCCGTAGGTGGGATGACATCAATAATCGGTATCGTGATATTAGCAGTGCGAATTAGTTGAGTGGCTGCGGTGTTATTGTTACCCGCAGCATCTGTGGCCTTAGCTATGGGAATATCAACTGTGACATTACCACTAGCAGTAGGTGTGACATCAAAAGTGTAAGTTTTGGCATCAACTGTGACGAAGTTTCCGACAGCAGCATTGGCTACGGTGATATCAGTAGTATCAAAGCCAGTGACATTTTCACTGAAGGTGGCGGTGACGGTAAATAAGCCAGTTACTGTGGGTGTTGAAGTTGATGTGAGGGCTACTGTTGGTGCTGTAATATCGGCAGTACGAACAAGTTGAGTGGCTGCGGTATTGTTGTTACCTGTTGTATCTATTGCTGTAGCTGCGGGAATATCTACGGTGACATTACCAGTAGCAGTTGGTGTAACTGTAAAACTATAAGTTGTGCCACTACCTGTGAAATTGCTAATTATACTGTTAGTCAGATTCACGTCGCTTGCTATAAATCCTGTGACGCTTTCGCTGAATGTTGCTGTTACTAAAAATGGTGCGTTTGTGGTGGTTGGGGATGTTGATGTGAGGGCTACTGTTGGTGCGGTGATATCAGCAGTGCGAATTAATTGAATGGCTGCGGTATTGTTGTTACCTGCTGTATCTATTGCTGTAGCTGCTGGGATATCTACGGTGACATTACCAGTAGCAGTGGGTGCAACTGTAAAAGTATAAGTTGTGCCGCTACCTGTAAAACCGCTAATCGTACTGTTAGTCAGATTCACGTCGCTGGCGATAAATCCTGTGACGCTTTCGCTGAATGTTGCTGTGACTAAAAATGGTGCGTTTGTGGTTGGTGGGGATGCGGAGGTTAAGGCAACTGTGGGCGCTGTAATATCGGCGGTACGAGTTAGTTGCGTGGCTGCGGTATTGTTATTACCAGCGGTATCAGTGGCTGTAGCCGCAGGGATATCAACGGTGACATTGCCACTAGCAGTGGGTGTAACGGTGAAACTATAAGTTGTGCCGCTACCCGTGAAACTGCTAATCGTACTGTTAGTCAGATTCACGTCGCTGGCAATAAATCCTGTGACGCTTTCGCTGAATGTTGCTGTGACTAAAAATGGTGCGTTTGTGGTGGTTGGTGAAGTTGATGTTAAGGCAACTGTGGGCGCTGTAATATCGGCGGTACGAGTTAGTTGCGTGGCTGCGGTATTGTTATTACCAGCGGTATCAGTGGCTGTAGCCGCAGGGATATCAACGGTGACATTGCCACTAGCAGTGGGTGTAACGGTGAAACTATAAGTTGTGCCGCTACCCGTGAAACTGCTAATCGTACTGTTAGTCAGATTCACGTCGCTGGCAATAAATCCTGTGACGCTTTCGCTGAATGTTGCTGTGACTAAAAATGGTGCGTTTGTGGTGGTTGGTGAAGTTGATGTTAGGGCAACTGTGGGTGCTGTAATATCGGCAGTGCGGGTAAGTTGAGTTGCTGCGGTATTGTTGTTACCAGCGGTATCCGTTGCTGTAGCACCAGGGACATCAACGGTGACATTACCAGTAGCAGTGGGTGTAACGGTGAAAGTATAAGTTGTGCCGCTACCTGTGAAATTGCTAATTGTACTGTTAGTCAGATTCACGTCGCTTGCTATAAATCCTGTGACGCTTTCGCTGAATGTTGCTGTGACTAAAAATGGTGCATTGACTGTTGTGGGTGCGACGGATGTTAAGGCAATAGTAGGGACAACTGTCTCAACGATGATGTCTTTATTGTTTGCTAAAGATTGCCCCGCAGGAATAGTCAATGTTGTTGCGTTATTTCCAGCAGCATCTCTTAATGTTGCACCGACTGCTAAAGTGATCCCAGTTGAGTTGAGATCCGTGCTATTTTGTCCGGCTGCTGGAGTGTATATGCCCACAGCGGATGTGCCTGTGAAAGGTGCAATAGTGACAGTGCCACCTGTGTCTAAGGCGACTGTCATGTTACCGCCGACTAAGGTAACTGCTTCGCTGAAGTTGACGGTGACATTGATGTTGCCAGTTGTGCCGTAACTGCCGTTGGCGGTGGTAGACGTAACACTGGTGATCCTGGGTGCCACGCCATCGATAACTATGGCTTTGCTACCGCCGAGGGAATTAGCGGAGGCTAAGGTAGGAAGAGTTAAAAATGCGTCAAACGCTAAATCAGCAGTCTCTTTAATTGTGCCGCCATTGAGGAGGGCGTTGGTGGAGAGGTATTCTAAGTCGCCAGAGGTGTCACCTGCTTGCACTACATAGTTGAAGGTGAGGGCTGGAGAGCCGCTACCAGAGGCGTAGATGGCAAATCGGTCGGTTGTACCTGTTTCTAGTTGCAGTCGGGGTGTGCCGGTGATGTTGACAGCAGCATCGAAGGTGACGGTGATATTGATAGTAGAACCGACACCGTAGCTGCCGTCAGGAGTGGTAGCGGTAACAGCAGTGACTTTGGGGGTGGTGTTCAGCAGGATGGATAAGTTGTCGGACCGGTGCATCACAGCTAAGTCAGGTTTCCCGTCCAAGTTGAAGTCACCGATTCTGACGGACATGGGGTCAGTGCCACTAGGGAAGTCTACTTTGGTGGCGAAAGTGGGGGTGGTACCTCCGGCGGGGGTAGTGTTCAGCAGGATGGAGACGGTGTTGCTACCGTAGGTGGCCGTTGCTAAGTCTGGTTTCCCGTCACCGTTGAAGTCGCCGATGCCGAAGGATCTGGGGGTACTGCCAGTTGGGAATAGGAGGTCAACTTTAGTGGCAAAAGTGGGAGTGGTGGCAAAAGTGGGGGTGGTGTTCAGCAGGATGGAGACGGTGTTGCTGCGGCCCGCCGCAACTAAGTCAGGTTTTCCATCGCCGTTGAAGTCGCCGACGCTGAGCAACTCGGAGAGACCGTTAGTAATGAAGGTGGCTTCGGGGGCGAAGGTAGGGATGCCGGCTCCTGTGGTGGTGGTGTTGAGCCGGATGGAGGCGTTGTTGTTAGTACTGTTGTCGCCGACGGAGGTGCCCACCGCTAAGTCAGGTTTCCCGTCGCCGTTGAAGTCACCCTCCCAACTGGCGGATTGGGGGAAACTGCCAGTTGGGAGGGTGACTTGGGAGCCGAAAGTGGGGGCGGTGGCTGCGGTGGGGGTGGTATTGAGCAGGATGGAGACGTTGTTGCTGGAGAGGTTCACCACAGCTAAGTCAGGTTTCCCGTCGCCGTTGATGTCGCCGATGCCAACAGATATGGGGTTAGTGCCAGTAGGGAAGTCTACTTTGGTGGCGAAAGTGGGGGTGGCGCCTCCGGTGGTGGTGGTGTTGAGCAGGATCGAGACGGTGTTGCTCAGGCCGTTTGGCACAGCCAAGTCAGGTTTCCCGTCGCCGTTGATGTCGCCGATGCTGACGGAGGCGGGGAAATCGCCAGTAGGGAAGTCTACTTTGGTGGCTAAGGTGGGAGTGGTGGCTCCGGTGGGGGTGGTGTTGAGCAGGATCGAGACATCGTTGCTGCTGTTGTTGTTGGGCAAAGCTAAGTCAGGTTTGCCGTCCAAGTTGAGGTCGCCAATGCTGCCTTTGAAAGCAGAGCCAGTTGGGAAGTCAACTTTGGGGGCGAAGCCTAGTACGCCGCTGTAGGCTTTGAGGGTGATTGCTGTGAGGGCCAGTTTGGGCTTTTGGGGAGATGGGGGGATGAGTTGGGGGATGTCCCAAGTGCCGCCTAGTGCGCTGTTACCTGTAGTTTGGGGGTTGGCGGCGATGTTTGCGCCTGTGAGTTGGTGGAGTTGAGCGAGGAATTGGTGGCCTCTGTCCCCGGCTGCTACGCTGCATCCATACAATATGATGCTGGCATTCTCAGTGAAGCTGTTTCGCCACTGTTGCAACTGTTGGCTGTAGTTTTCTATGTTGCTGCTGTTTAGTTCTTTTGTGCCTAAGTACAGGCTGCCGGCGCTACCGTGTGTGATGATGTGTAGGGCTTCGATGCTTGTATGCTGAGCTAGGAGTGTGGTGATTTGCTCTATGGAATCAGGCTGGCTTTCGAGGATGTAGGTTGCAGTGCCCCTTTTGATGCCAGAAGCTATGTGGTTGCTGTCGGGTACTGTGGGGTCAAGGATGACTATTTCCGTTGCTTGGTTGCTTTAGCAACCAAGCAACGGAAGAAAAAATTTTTTTGGGGGATTAATTTTAACTAAAGTTTTCATCTGTTTTTGGTTCTAGTAGAATGCCTTGTTTTTGAGCTGCAAAGGCTCTGTAGCCGGATTTGAGTTAGGAGGCGGTAATTCTACCAGGAGGCAGATGACGCGCTAGATTTTTAACTACTAGAAATTTAGCAGGGTTCTAGTGTACTGTCAGTGGTTGAGCTTCTTCTTTACAAAACCTTTATATTTATGGGGCTATTTTAAAGAATTATAAAAAGTCGAAGTCGGGGCGAGTTTAAGAGTATTGATTTTAGGCAATCATTGTCGGTAAAACCCGCCCCTTGTATATCTAAAGAGGTAGGTTGGGATTTGACGTGTTCGTGGGGGCGTGTTTACGAGATTGTTCGTTTTAGGCTATTGTCGATAAAAACCGCCCTTACGGAAATAAAGATTTTATAGATTTTATGAATAACGAACAAGCCACTTTTAATACAACCCACGAACACGAAATTTTTGGCGATCGCGATTTTCCATCTTGGTTAACCCAACAACAAATCAGCCTCGCTTGCACTACCTATCAAACCAGCAGGTTAATGTTAATCGGTGCTGTGCCAGAAACGAACAGAATCTCGGCTTTTTGGCGAATATTCGATCGCGCTATGGGGCTGTACTGCACGCCGGAACGCCTTTATTTAAGCTCGAAATATCAACTCTGGCAATTAGATAATGTCTTAGAATCCGGGAAAATATACCAAAACTACGATAAATTATATATACCAAGAATCGGCTATACTACAGGAGATATCGACATTCACGATATCGCTGTCGATAAAAATAATCAAATCATTTTTATTAGCACTTTGTTTAATTGTATTGCTACTTTGAGCGATCGCCACAGTTGCAAACCCCTCTGGAAACCGCAATTTATCTCACAATACATCAATGAAGACCGCTGTCACCTCAACGGTTTGGCGATGGTGGATGGGGAGGCGAAATATGTCACGGCGTCGAGTCAGTCGGATGTGGTGGATGGCTGGCGCGATCGCCGAAAAAATGGCGGTATAGTTATTGATATTGAATCTAATGATATCATCGTCACAGGATTGTCAATGCCGCACTCACCCCGCTGGTATCAAGATAAATTGTGGCTGCTTAATTCGGGGAGAGGAGAATTGGGTTATGTGGATTTAGATACAGGGAAATTTGAGGCGATCGCGTTTTGTCCGGGATATGTCCGAGGACTGGCTTTTTGGCAAAATTGGGCGATTGTGGGATTGTCGAAACCGAGGGGAAGTGACAATACTTTTAGCGGTTTAGAATTGGATGAGCTGTTAGTAGCTAAGGATGCTGAGGCTCGGTGCGGTATGATGGTGATTGATTTGACTACTGGTGCGATCGTTCATTGGTTGCGGTTTGAAGGAATTGTCACGGAACTTTATGATGTGCAGGTGATTCCGGCGGTGCAAAAGCCGATGGCTTTGGGTTTTCAAACGGATGAAATTGCTCAGTTAATTACTTTGGAAGTTTAACCGCTGATGGTGGCGGATATACGCAGATGGACGCAGATTAAGATAGAGTTTGTTTAGTCACCTCTACATAAATATGTTCTAACCGCACCGGATAGCGAGCAATTGAATCAATAGAAATCCCATCAAAACGCAAAATAATGTCTTTTAATTCCAAACGTTCCGGCAGCCAAAAAGCCAAATCGCTACCGTAGCGGCGGGGAATAAAACTGTATTCTGCCGCGCGGGCGATGACTTCAGCTTCTGCGTCGGTTTTAACCACAATAATTTCCTGAGCAGGAATTAGTTTTTGCAACTCCTCCAAACTGCCCTCAGCCACAATACTACCATTCTTTAAAATCCCAATTCTCTGACACAAACGCTCAGCCTCATCCAACAAATGAGTTGTCAGCAAAATCGTAATTCCTTCCGACTGCAATTGTTGAATCAACTCCCAAATTTCATAACGAGCCTCAATATCTAAACCCGTTGTCGGTTCATCTAAAATTACTAATTTAGGCTGGTGTACCAAAGCCACCGCAATATTCAAACGGCGCTGCATTCCTCCGCTCAAAGTTTCCACCGGACTTTTAGCTCGATCGCTCAAATTTACTGCTTTTAAACATTGCTCTATTTGATAGCGGCGCTGTTTGCGATTTAAACCATAAATTTGAGCAAAAAAATTGAGATTTTCTTCACAGCTAAGACTTTTGTAAAGCAAATTTTCTTGTGGCGCTACCCCTATTAACGGTTTAGTAGAGTCTGAAACTGGTTCGCCATTAATGAAAACCTTACCGCTGTCGGCATTTAGCAAATTACATAAAATATTGATAGTTGTAGTTTTTCCTGCCCCGTTTTGCCCCAGCAAACCGTAAATTTCGCCAGCTTGAATGTGCAGTGTTAAATCGTTAAGCACTGAACGTTCGCCGTAAGCCTTATTTAGCTTTTCTATTTGCAGCACTGCTTAAAATCTCCCTAAGTTTAATTGTATTATTTATAGCCTTCTTGGTGCTAAGGAATGAAAATTTAATAACTGTTACTTATTGCTTGTTACCAGGCTCTGCCTGGTAACGTAGATCCGGAGGCTCTGCCTCCTTTTAGCTCGCAACTGAGAGGAGAGAGGACTGTAGGAAGTGCTTAAGTTATTAAATTTTCGATCCTAAGTTTAATTGTAATATCACACGCGGCTGGGCAGAAACCGGGTTTTTACGACAATCTTTCGCTTTCGCCCACAGATTCGGTAAAAAACCCGGTTTCTTGGGTCTTAGTTAAAGTCTTCTTTCCACTCTCAACATCCGCCGATAAGACAGCCATCCGCCTGCTATCATTAAAATAGCAAAAACGAACAAAAACCAGAAGTGCGATTCAATATCAGCAAACTCTTTGCCGCCCGCCCACACGCCCATCAGCGCTTCGTTCATGTGATAAATTGGATTGTACTGGGCGAGATCCAGCAGGATTTTGGGAAACAGCGAAGTCGGCAAAAAAGCGCCTCCTAAAATCAATAAAGGAACGCCGAAAGCTGCTACTAGCGAGTTGACATCTTCCGTGCGCCTCGCAAACTGCGTCCCGAGAATAAAGCCAACTCCTACGTAGGATACAATGCTGAGTAGAATAATCGCGCATCCTAACAGAATAGAACCTTGAAATTGTGCTCCCAAACAAGAGGCGATCGCGTATACTAAAATTACCTGACCGATGCCGATGCAACTGTGAGCCAGAAAAATTCCTAAAAAGTAGGAAGTGCCGCTCAGGGGGGAAACAAATAAGCGTTTGAGAGTATGCTGTTCTCGCTCCGAGACTACTGTGGCTACGCTGCCGCCGAGACAGCTAAAAAACAAAGCGGCTCCTACTAAACTTGCAGGTGCAGCACTTTCAAAGGCTTTTTCTGTGGTGAGATTAGCGCGTTCTTTTAAAATTAAACCGTTAATTAGCAAGATAGAAATTGGAAAAATACTCCACAAGATTAAGCTGCGCCGCCTTCTCCCCAATTCGATTAAAATTCGCTGCGCTACTGCGAGGGTTTCGTACCAGTATTTCATAGGGATTTTGTTAGCATAGTTAGAATTGGGAATTGATATCAAGTCCGCCAAGAACCCACACAATAAAATTGGTTCGTAGTGAGGACTTTAGTCCGCATTTATCGAAGGACTAAAGTCCTCACTACAAACCTTCTTGATGGTGTTGAATTTACCGGACATTATACGATAATCGTTCGGGACGCCACGGCATATTATACCATAGAAATACCGAGAATGTTAAATCTCAATAAAAAACCCGCGCGGGCGGGTTTTGTGATTTTAGCAACATAGAGTTTTAATTTTTTTTCTGTCTGTTGCTGCGCTCATTTAATACTAAAGCTCGTACCTCTGTAGCATCCTTGAAAAGAAGTTAAACTTGTGTGGTTTATTTCTTCCAATTTAGTGACGAGGGATTCAGTCTGGGTACTTTCAGGGGTAGCATCCCATTTGTAGATAAAGTCGCCGATATACTCTCCGCTTTTTTCGTAACTGTACTCTTCTATCGGAATTCCCGAAACTCCTGAAACTGTTTGGTTGTGGTATCCGTTAACAATGATTTTATCGATAACTGCTCCCGGTTCTAAAGTTATGTTCCAGTTAATCGGTTCGTAGGCTGAAAGTGCGAGAATTATGGGTTTGTTTCGGCGTTCTACTTTGATTTCGATCCTCTTCGAGGGCTTCGCTAACGCACTTTTCGCTCTATTTCCGTTCCCGTGCTCCGAATTAGCCTCGTAAACACCGATCAAATGAAGTTCTTTATCTCCGGTTGACGAACCAACATAGGCTGAAAAATCGTCGGAACCGCCAATCCCGCAGTTGGCGGCTGAACTAATGGGGGAAGTAAAAGTTGTTTTTTCGGCGAGTTTCTGCTGCACCGTCGGGACTACCCACAATCCGGTTCCGATTCCTAAAGCACCTATTAAAGCGGCGGCGATACCGAAAGGAATGGCATTTGTCAGGTGGCGAAAGGCTGTTGTTGCGGTTAGTTCTGATAGCGTTTGCTGCCAATTTTCAGCAGTTTGTCCGGCATTGCCACCATCTAGACAAGCTAACAAAGCTAAACTTTCCGGCTGTTCCAGCAGACTTTGAACAGCTTTCCCTTCCCCAACGTAGAGATTTCGAGTTTCGGTGTCTAACAGCAGCCAGTAGCGATCGCCCTCGCCGAGGTTGTACTCTTGTAGCGCAGGCTTAACTAAATCGTGCTGTAAAAACACCAGCCAAGCCATGTTATTGCCAGTGCCGACTGTTTTGCCGTCGCTGGAAATAAGTTGGTCGATGTCGGGTTCCCACCGCCAAGCTACCCAGCGACTGTCTCCTGGATAGCCCAGGGATTTTTCTAGTTGCGGATGAGCGGTTATTTCTAGTCGTTGAACTAAGTTTGACACCGTAGGTCTCCTCAAGTGCGTTAGCGAAGCCCTCGAAGAGGATCGCCACTTCCATGTCTTAGCTTAACTCATCAGCCGACAGTTCAAAAAGTACCCGTGCCGTTGCCAGTTCCAGTGTTGGGAGACAAATTGTTGCTGGGAGTGGTATAAGGCGAACTTCCCGGATTCAGATTATTCTGATTGGTATAAGGCGAACTTCCCGGATTCAGATTATTCTGATTGGTATTCGGCGTAGTTCCCTGATTGGTATTGTTGGGAGTGGTATAAGGCGAACTTCCCGGATTCAGATTATTCTGATTGGTATTCGGCGTAGTTCCCTGATTGGTATTGTTAGGAGCGGTATTCGGCGAAGTTCCCTGATTGGTATTGTTGGGAGTGGTATTCGGCGAAGTTCCCGGATTGG
Source organism: Microcoleus sp. Aus8_D2 (assembly GCF_036702665.1). NCBI lineage: Bacteria > Bacillati > Cyanobacteriota > Cyanophyceae > Oscillatoriales > Microcoleaceae > Microcoleus > Microcoleus sp. Aus8_D2. The sequence continues at coordinate 87,701 of NZ_JAUBUN010000006.1, read as the reverse complement.
TATTGTTGGGAGTGGTATTCGGCGAAGTTCCCGGATTTGTATTGTTGGGAGTGGTATTCGGCGAAGTTCCCGGATTTGTATTGTTGGGATTGGCGGGATTGGCGGGATTGGCGGGATTGGCGGGATTGGCGGTCCCCGCAGGAGTAGTTATCGGGGCGCCGGCAGTATCTCTGGTAACGCTGTTCGGGTTCGGGGCGGCTGCCGGATTGGCTGCATTGGGGTTATTTGCAGGAGCATTGGCGGGGTTGCCGGCAGCCGGAGCAGTGTTTCGGGGAGCAGCGTTGGTGCCGCACAAGCTGACTAAATCAAAAGTTGTACCGCTTGCGGTTTCGATGAAGCAAACCGGCACGTCTACTCGTGGGTTTGAGGCTCTAGGAAAGTCGGCTGTTCTGGGCATGGGAAGGCTAAAAGCAGCTTCCGCCATCAGTGGGGTCAAGGCAGCCGATAGAGCGACTGTTATTCGCAATAATCTCATCAGCGTTTCCTCAAATATTTCTGTCTTTGCTCCAGTATTGCCCAGAAACTGCAAAGTGTCCTGAATCTAAAAGCTGATCTTTTTGACAAATCCTTCTTAGCTGGCTAACACAGGCTGCAACATCTCGCGCACGCAGAAAGTACACTTAGAAAAAGCTGAGAGCGCCACAGTCGAATCCTCTGACAAAATCATTTGACTCCCGTACCCGTCGTCGGAGGGTTCTCGAAATACGTGAAGTTGGCGTTCGTTGATATCTAGCACCCAAAAATCGTCAATCTTGGCTCTAGCATAGATATTTCCTTGAATCTCGCAGTCATTTTTAACCGTACCATCGGCTATTTCGATCAGCAGATATATCTCCGAGGCGAGCGGATGGCGGTCTGTATAGCGCAGCACGTCTGGCATCACAACTGCGATCGACGGTTTTGCTTGGGCATCGCCTAACTGAATTGGTAGCTGCAATCGCACCAAAACATCATCTCCTAACAGCTTTTCCAGCAATTTCTGAATAAGTACGATCGCTGTAGCATAATCTGTTCCCTGTATTTTCATTTTTTTGACAATCAGTCCTGCAACTAATTTTACTTGTTGTGAGTTGAATATTTTAGTCGATCGCACCTAATAATCTTCCACGCATATCAAAGGAGAATATAGCGGGGGAGAGGGAGAGGGGGAGATTGGGAGATTGGGAGAGGGAGAAAACTCTTCCGTCTTCCTTCTTCCCTCTTGCTTCTTCCTGATGACTGATAACTAGCCTTCGACTGCGCGATCGGGCAAGATGACTAATGACTAGCCTTCGGCTTCGCTCTTCGGCTAAAATGACTAATGACTAATGACTAATGACTTCATTTAGTAACGAATTCGAGGGTCAATGTAAGCGTTCAAAATATCAATTAGAATGCTAGCAATTACCACAATTCCCGCAAAAAACACCACAATACCTTGAACAGTTGGATAATCCCGCAAACTAATCGCTTCGTAAAGGCGATTTGCCAGCCCCGGCCAAGAAAAAGTAACCTCCGTTAAAATAGCACCGCCCAACAGTGCAGCAAAAGTCAGTCCCAAGACAGTAATCACCGGAATCAGCGCATTTTTGAGAGCGTGAGCCCATAAAATCTGCAATTCAGGAATGCCGCGAGCTCTAGCTGCTTCCACATAATCTGCTTGCAAAGTTTGCTTCAGATTCACCCTCACAATGCGCTCAAAAATGCCACTCAAGAGAATGCCCAGCGTCAAACTCGGGAGTGCCAAATAATGCAAACTTGTGAGAAACTGACCAGGGTTAGCGCTCAAGAGACTGTCTACAGTGTACAGTCCCGTGTAGCCTTGGGGAGCTCTTAATGTCACCGGAAAGCGAGTTCCCAAAGGAAACCAGCCCAACTGTACCGCAAAAATCAACTGCAAAACCATGCCGGCCCAAAAAGCCGGCAGCGAGTAAGTGATAATCCCAAACAAACGGCCTGCTGCATCGAAAATAGTGTTGGGGCGGGATGCTGCGAGGGAACCGATACTGATGCCGACAATTAAAGCTATGGCCATGCTACAAACTGCTAATTCCACTGTGGCGGGGAAATAGTCTCCGATAATTTGCCACACGGTTTGTCCGCGAGTGGTGATGGAGGTTCCCAAGTCGAAGCCCAACAAGTCTTTCATGTATTTGAGATATTGCTCCCACAGGGGGGCGTCGAGGCCGAGTTGGGTTCGCATTGCTGCTTTAGCGGCGGCGGGAGCTCGCGAGCCGAGAATGGCATCTATGGGGTCGCCCGGAGTGGCCCGCAGCAGCAAAAATACTGCTGTGGTGATTGTCCACAACATTAGGGGTGCGAGGAGCAAGCGGACAAAAATATAAGATTGCAGGGCTTTTGAGCGAGACATAGGAATGGGGAATGGGGAATGGGGAATGGGGAATGGGGAATTGGGAATGGGGAATTGGGAATTGGGAATGGGGAATTGGGAATTGGGAATGGGGAATGGGGAATGGGGAATTGGCAAAACAGGGAATTGGCAAAACAGGGAATTGGCAAAACAGGGAATTGGCAAAACAGGGAATCTTGCCCGCTCGCGCAGTCGAAGGGTGGTAATTGTTAATTGTTAATTGGTGTAGACAGTTGAGTTTATTTTAGCTATTTGTCGATCGACATTTTTCCAATTTTAGATTTTCCTTTCTCTTCGATACGATCTCAATATTGCTTCGATCGTGATGTCCCGATCGCGTATGGTATAAGCGATCGGGAACGATCGCACTCAAACAAAAAAAGGCTTTTTACGAAAATGAGATGCTTCCTTCCTATTCGCCCAGTAGCGATTCAAATGCGGCTTGCAAAGACTTGATATCGCCGACTCTGGCTACTAACAAGTTTTCGCTGCCGGCATCCTGCAACCTGTGCTTCCAATACTGGACGCTATCCGAGTTGTTCATCCAGAAACTAATCACGGTGTCTACGACTCGATCGACATCCCAGCCGCGATAGGGAGAAACTATCTCCACGGCTGCCACAAACGCATCGAGAGTGCACTTCCGATTTCCCAAATATTCTACACCCGACGGCTGCTGTTGTTGCAGCAATTCCTGCTGCTGGTTAAAAAAGGTTAAAGTAGGAGATACGCCCAGGATTTCAAATGTATAGTTCATGTCTTCCTCCCGAAGTATTATTTTGCTCAAAGGTCGAGCGTCCAAAAAAGCTAAAAACACTTGACATTACCCAAAAATAGGTACAAGCGGCCGATGCTCATGGGGGGGCGAACCCAAAATTTTAGACTCCTGTTCCTGCTCCCTGATGAATCAAGGCGAGTAAATCTCAAATCGAAAAATTGAAAATGGAAAATCGACTGACGTTGCTGCCCTCGATGCACCACAGATGCTTCAATTACCCTCTTTGCGTGCGATCGCCATTTTGTCCGCTTATTCTATGAATAGCAAATTTTTCAACAGACGGTTGTCAAATAACTTACATTTGTCAGGGCACTGTAGAAAAAATTAAAATCTGATTTTGATTAAGCAGCGGTAAGGTGGGCCATCTGCACCCGGAGAAAGTGAGAGGATTTTAGATTTTCCCTTTTCCATTTTTCGATTTGAGATTTCGGCATGACTGATGAATTAAGGGTTTGCAGCACGAGCAAAGCAGTTACATTTTTTGACCTGGTGTGAGTTTTGGGGCGCGAGTCCTCGATCGCGATCGCCCGATTCACTCAAGTAGTGGCACAATTAATATTACAATTTTTTACAGTAGCGGTTGAAACCTCAGCCTTTGTTTTGAGCGACAGGCCACCCCACATCACTATTCCTGTGCGACTTTGTAACTTATAATATCTAGGGCATCTTTGAAACGACAAACGATACGCAAACCCCGTAGGTGTCAAAATAATATTGATGTTATTGAAAAGCCTGAGCAGTCGTCTGATGAAAAGCTCGCCCAAGATGTCACTGAGCCTAGTCTTGTTGATACCCCTGGTGGTGCAAATCTCCGTAGCAGTCGGCGTCACTGGATGGCTGTCGTTTCGCAACGGCCAGAAAGCCGTCAATGACCTTGCTACCAGGTTGAGCTTGGAAGTCGCAGCCCGGACTAAAGAAAATTTCCGCAGTTTTGGGGATATGTCTCACCTGTTCCTGCAAATGAATACTGCTGCGATCGTCTCGGGAAATTTAAATCCGGAAGACTTCCCCAACTTAGAGCGCTATTTGTGGAACCAGACCAAGCTGAGCGATCGAACTACAACCATCTACTACGGCGACGAACAGGGCAGATTCCTCTTGGTCAAACACGAAGCAGAAGACTTACTATACATCAGAGACGAATCAACCGCTCCCTACCGCCAAATTTATCGCCTGGACAACCAAGGAAATCGCACTGAGCTAATCACAACCGCCGCCTATGACCCCCGTACTAGACCGTGGTACCAAGCTGCCAAACAGTCAGAAAAAGCCACTTGGTCTGGGATCTACTTGTTCACCGCCTCGCCAGTTCTCGGCATTACGCCGGTGATGCCGATTTACAATGAAACAGGAAAGCTGCGGGGGGTATTAGCAATTGACCTGACTCTTTCTCAAATCAGCGATTTTCTCAAAAGTATCAAAATTAGCCCGTCAGGAGAAGTTTTTGCGATCGAACGCAGCGGGGAAATCGTCGCCAGTTCCACAGACGAATTGCCCTTTGTGACCGGCCAAGACGGACAAAAACGGCTGTTGGCGACTAAAAGTAAAAATTTGCTAATTCGATCGGCTTCCACATACTTGGAAAAACGATTTGGCAGCTTTGAACAAATTGACAGCCAAGGACAGTTTAGCTTCGATATAGACGGCAAACGTCAATTCATTACGGTGGCTCCCCTGCGAGACGGCCGCGGCCTCGATTGGCTGATTGTCGTCGCCATCCCGGAAGCAGACTTTATGCAGCAAATTAACGCCAACACTCGCACAACTATCTTATTGTGCTTTTTTGCCTTCATATTGGCGATCGTCCTGGGAATTTTCACCTCTCGCTGGGTTGTCAAACCAATTACCCGACTGCTGGAAGCATCCCAAGCTTTAACAAAAATGTCGGAATCTGCCGACTTCACCTCCGCCGAATTAGATGGCGAAGTCGAAGTCAAAGGTGTCAACGAACTCGGCGTCCTGGCTCAGTCTTTCAACCAGATGGCCAGACAATTGCGATCGTCTTTTGTAGCCCTAGAACGAACCAACTCCAGTTTAGAACAGCGAGTAGCAGAGCGGACTGCCGAACTCGAAGCCGCCGAAGCAGAATTGCGGGCTTTGTTTGCAGCCATGAACGAATTAATTATAGTTGTGGACGCCACCGGCCGCTATCTAAAAATCGCGCCCACAAATATATCCCTGCTCTACAAACCAGCCGCAGAATTAGTTGGAAAAACTATCGGAGAGCTGTTTGATCGAGCTACAGCCGACAATTTTCTCAACCAGATCCGAGCAGCTTTAGATACTCAGGAAACTGTCAGCATCGAGTACGATTTAACCATTGACAACCGCGAATGTTCTTTTGCAGCCAGCATTTCGCCGCTTTCCGAAGCATCCGTAATTTGGGTAGCCCGCGACATTACCGAACAGAAGCGAGCCGCATCTGTACGGCGGATGAGACAAAAACAATTGCTCAAACAAAATACGGTTTTGCTAGAATTGGCAAGAAATAAAGCGCTATATCGAGGCGATTTGCAAGTAGCTTTGAGGGAAATCACCGAAGCGGCGGCTCATACCCTAGATGCAGAAGGAGCTGGAGCGTGGTTGTATGACGAAAGTCGCTCGAAATTGCAATGTCTAGACCAATTTGGGCGCACCAACGGCCAGCATTCCCAAGGCGCCGAACTCGCAGCAGCCGACTATCCAGCTTATTTTAAAGCTTTGGAAGAAGACCGGACGATCGCAGCCGACGACGCTTTCTCCGATATTAGAACTAAACAATTTGTGGGTTCTTACTTTGCAGAAGGCGGTACCACCTCTACCTTAGACGCGCCGGTGCGGCTGGGAGGCCAAACAGTCGGAGTCATCTGTATCGAACAGGTGGGAAGTACCCGCCACTGGACAGTAGAAGAACAAAATTTTGCTGCTTCCCTGGCAGATTTGGTATCATTGGCGATCGAAGCCAGCGATCGCGATCGAACACAAACCGCCCTGCGTCAAGCAGAACAAAAATACCGCAGCATCTTTGAAAACGCAGTCGAAGGCATTTTTCAAACCACCCCCGAAGGCCGCTTCTTGAGCGTAAATCCAGCTTTAGCCCGCATCTACGGCTACGCCTCTCCCGAAGAATTGACATCAAATCTCACCAACATCAGACAGCAAACTTACGTCAATCCTCAGCAGCGCGAAAAGTTTATGCGAGTGATGCAAGAATTCGGACAAATTTCCGGGTTTGAGTCAGAAGTCTACCGCGCTGACGGCAGCATAATTTGGATTTCCGAAAGCGCGCGTGCAGTGTGCGACACCGACGGCCAGGTGCTCTACTATGAAGGCAGCGTCGAGGATATTAGCGATCGCAAAGTCTTTGAATCCGCCTTGCAACTCGCCCTAGAAGCAGCCGAAGCCGCATCCACCGCAAAAAGCGCATTTTTAGCCAACATGAGCCACGAACTGCGCACACCCCTCAATGCCATCATCGGCTACAGCGAAATGCTCCAAGAAGAAACCGAAGAATTGGGCTACGATGAACTCACCCCAGACTTAGACAAAATCCGCACATCCGGCAGACACTTGCTATCGCTAATTAACGACATTCTCGACATTTCTAAAATCGAAGCAGGTCGCATGGATCTGTACTTAGAAACCTTCGACATCGCCGCCTTGATTGAAGAAGTCGCCTCCACAGCCGCGCCACTAATTGATAAAAATCATAACACATTAAACTTACAGCAAATTAGCAATATCGGCACTATGCACGGTGACATTACCAAACTACGGCAGATTTTATTAAATTTGCTGAGCAATGCCGCCAAATTCACAGAAAATGGTACAATTACCATCAGCGCCAGCCGAGAAACAATGGCGGGCGAAAGCAGCGAAGCGATACCTGAAAACAGTTCTGAACCTGCGGCAAATTATCCATCCTCAAATCCCAGTAAAGAATTTTTAGTAGTTAATTGTACAGATACAGGAATTGGCATGAATCCCGACGAGTTGCAGCACGTTTTCCAACCCTTTATCCAAGCAGACGCTTCAACCACGCGCAAGTATGGCGGCACAGGTTTGGGACTAGCAATCAGCCAGCGTTTTTGCCTGATGATGGGTGGCAATATTTCAGTAACAAGTCAAGTCGGTGTGGGTTCTACTTTTAGCATCCGCTTACCTGTTAATACTTAACTAATTCTTGGTATTTTTGAGCTATCATTGTATTACCAAATCTCGTAGGGGCGGGTTCACCAACAATCTTTGGTTCACATCCAAAATATTAATAAACCCGCCCCCACCCAACCAATTAACCGATCGCGCCAGAGGTTTTTGAGTATCTGCGATGGGTGGGGGCGGGTTTTTTAGTTCTGGGATTTGATGATATAAATTTGGGTGAACCCGCCCCTACAAATATTTTAATTACTAATTTCCAATTACCTTTGAATGCTTCTCGGATCGAGAGCATCCCGCAATCCATCCCCCAATAAATTGAACGCCAAATCTCGTAGGGGCGGGTTCACCAACAATCTTTGGTTCACATCCAAAATATTAATAAACCCGCCCCCCCTCAACCAATTAACCCCGATCGCGCCAGAGGTTTTTGAGTATCTGCGATGGGTGGGGACGGGTTTTTTTAGTTCTGGGATTTGATGATATAAATTTGGGTGAACCCGCCCCTACAAATTTTTGAATTACTAATTCCCAATTACCTTTGAATGCTGCGCGGATCGAGAGCATCCCGCAACCCATCCCCCAATAAATTAAACGCCAAAACAGTCAAAATAATCAGCGTCGCCGGAGGCCAAACCAACCAGGGCTGCAAAACTAAAATTGAAGCATTCGTAGACAGCGATAGCAAATTTCCCCAAGAAGGATCTGGCTGTTGAATTCCCAACCCAATTAAACTCAAAACCGACTCCGCCACAATAAAACCCGGAACCGACAAAGTAGCAGAAATAATTACATAAGTTGCAGTTTGCGGCAAAACGTGGCGGACAATAATATAAATTGGGTTCGCGCCCATGGCCCGCGCCGCTTGCACGAATTCTAGCTGTTTAATTGACAGTACCTGACCGCGAATTACCCGCGCCAAACTCGCCCAACTGATAAATGAAGTAATCAGCACAATCAATATAAATCGCTGAGCGCTTGTCAATCCGGGGGGAAGGACTGCTGCTAGAGCTACTAATAAATAAAGACCGGGAATCGTCATCAATACTTCGGCAAAGCGCATTAAAATACTGTCAATCCAACTTCCGAAATAACCGGATATTCCTCCGATTAATAATCCCAAAGGAAAAGAAATTGCTATGCCAACTAAACCGATGCTGAGGCTAATGCGGCTGCCCTGTACTAAGCGGCTGAATTGATCGCGAGCTTGTTCGTCGGTGCCTAAAATGTTAATTTTGCCTTCCCCTGTAGTGCCAAACAGGTGTCTGTCGAATGGCAAAACTCCTAAAAGTTTATAGGGAGAACCTTTGACAAACAAACTGACACCCGAGGGTTTTTTCCAGTCTACAATTACCTCGCGAGCGCCCGTATTCGCATCCACCGGCCCCTGAGTAGTCGGGTAAACGTGGGGGCCGATAAATCGCCCGTCTTTGGTACTTAAATAAATCTGAGTTGGGGGTAGCAAGGAACCGTTTAATTGAGAGTCGTAGGGGTCGTAAGGTGCCACAAATTCGGCAAAAAGTGCGACTGTATAAAAAATTAATAGCACTACGGCTCCCAACCGAGCTAGAGGATTATTTTTCAGATTTTGCCACCATTTCATAAGTTTTAGGTTTGAGATTTTAAGTTGGTTCGTAGTGAGGACGAAGAGTCCTTCTTTCGTTCGTAGTGAGGACGAAGAGTCCTTCTTCCGTTCGTAGTGAGGACGAAGAGTCCTTCTTCCGTTCGTAGTGAGGACGAAGAGTCCTTCTTCCGTTCGTAGTGAGGACGAAGAGTCCTTCTTTCGTTCGTAGTGAGGACGAAGAGTCCTTCATTAACGGAATCAGTAGCAAGGGATGAATTCGTTACTAATAAAATTTTTACGGACTGAAGTCCTTACTACGAACCTTAAACTATTTTTTTTTCATCGGGAACCAAAATTATTCTATTTTCATTTTGCCCAATTTTCCCCAATTCCTCGCCGCTAAAAGGATTGTAAAAAAACGAGCCTGTTTGCGGGGGCAATTTGGGATTGAGTACAATTTCCACGATACTTTTGACAACCCCAGTCAGCGGAATTGCCAGGATAACTCCTAACAATCCTCCCACTCTACCTCCTAACAGCAAAGCTGTAAAAATAATTACCGGACTCAACCCCGTGAGATTGCCCATAATTCGGGGTGCTACTAAATTATCCTTGATTTGCTGGAGACCGATCGCAACTGCCAACACTTGCAGCGCCAGCCACCAATCGATAAATGCTACAATTATACTAACAGTGCCGATGCCCAGCGTCGCTCCGATAAACGGAATTATTTCTGTCAATCCGATAAACACGGCAAACAACAGAAAAAACGGCACTTGCAGCCACCAAAAAGCCAGAGTTAGCGAAATCGCCATAAAGAGTCCCAGCAATAACTGTCCCGAGACAAATCGCTGGAGGTTTCGCTGCAAAGTCTCTGTGAGAACATAGCGAATATCCGGCGAAAAAATGCTGGTCAAACCCTGCCACACTCTTTGACCGTCTAGCAGCATATAAAATGAAATTACCAGGATAAAAATTAAGTCGAGAAACCAGTTAACTGTACCGACCACTAAGCCTAAACTTGTACCTGCGATTGCTTGTACTTGTTCCTGGACTTTGGCTGATAGCTGCTGTTCCAATATTTGCACGTCAAATGGTAAATTGCGATCGGCACTCCATGCTTGAAATTCGCCTAACTGCTGCCGCGCCGACTCCAGCAATTCCGGGAATCTTACCCCCAACTGCCTCGCTTGGCTGAACACTGGCGGCACAATAGTTAGACCAATTACTACTACTACCACACCCGCAGCCAAATAAACTAGCCCCGCAGCGACTCCTCGCGGCAAAAATACTTGCAGTCTGATTACTGCATAATTTAATAAAAATGCAATGAGTCCCGCTGTTACTAAAATGCTGACCAGTTCCCCAACATAATTGATAGCAGTCAGGGTAAACCATCCAGTAACTAGCACTAGCAACCAAGTAATTAGAAACTGTTGGACGGGAGTAAATACACTATTCATTGTGATTTTGTCAATTAAACTGGCACAAGTTTTTTAGCCGCTGTGCCGTATTATACAACAAAAATATTAGAGTATAGATTAGTAATAATCAGTTCAATATTAGACTAAATTCTTTTAGCAGTGATGAGTTGGTGATGGAAAAACCGCTCTGAGACAGACAATCTGAGTCCGATCGCCCTGGGGCGATCGCAAATTACGCTAAGATTACTCTGCCTCAAAATCGCGATCGAGTCAAAGGTCGATCGCACTTTCCTTGATGCAAATCGCCACGAGCAGGTGAAATGCTCTCACACTCACCCAAAAGTAGGAGGCGCGACTGGTCGCGCACTCAGCTAAAATAAACTAGATATTAAAACCGCAATCTTTCTTTACAATATCAAAAACCGAAGGCTCAAACCGGCGGGAGGAACTACCGTGACGAATCAAATTGTTTCAGAAGCAGAAGAACAGCAACCTCTTTCCCCCGTGCAAAGCGGGCGAGACAGGAACTCCGCAGTGGATGCGCCTGAAAGTGGCATCTCAGATAAGTCTCGCTGGCACTTCTCCTCTGAGGAAGATGAACGAGAAATAGCCTTAGAAGTTCCAGACGAACAATCAGAAGTTTGGGAACCAGAACAGCCAGAAGTTCCGCCCAGCAAAGGAATCCGGTGGCCTACCCTGTTGGCGGGTGCAGGTATTGGCGTAGCTGCAACGCTGCTAGCAGTACACTTGAGTGCGGGCCAGAAGAGCGCGCGTCCCGCAGTTGCAGCCCCAGCGGCGGCTCAGCAGGGGACGGCTCAGACGGTGACAGTGGCTGCTGTGGAATCGGCCGAGGTGGCTCAAACTCTGGAAGCGACGGGGACTGTGGCGCCCTACGATTTGCTGCCGGTGCTGCCGCAAGCCAACGGTTTGCAAATCAAGCAGGTTTTGGTAAAAGAAGGGGATGCGGTAGAAAAAGGTCAGGTAATGGCGGTTTTGGACGATTCGGTGCTGCGATCGCAAATTGCCGAAGCTACTGCTAGGGTACAATCGGCGGATTCTACGGTAGAACAAGCGCAAGCTCAGGTGCAACAAGCCCAGTCAGCCCAACAAGAAGCCCAAGCCGGGGTTGCTCAAGCCCAAGCCGGCGTTGAAAAAGCCATCGCTGACGCAGCGCAAGCCAAAACAGGCGTCGGCCAAGCTCAAGCGGGTGTCGAGCAAGCCAAGGCTGGTGTCGAGCAAGCTAGAGCGGGGATTGCTTCCGCCCAAGCTAAATTAGCTCAAGCTCAAAGAGAAGTAAATCGCACCCAAAATTTGGCTTCCCAGGGAGTAATCAGCCAGCAAGATTTGGAAAAGCGCAAGACAGAGCGAGATACTGCTGTTCAAGATGTGAACAAAGCTAAAGCCGATTTGAATAAAGCTTTGGAAGAACAAAACAAAGCGGCCCAAGAAGTGCGATCGGCTCAAGCTAAAGTAGCTACGGCAGAAGCTAATATCAGTACGGCGAGAGCGGCCCTCAGCAGCGCCCGCGCCAAAGTGAATACGGCCGGCTCTGCTGTCAGCAGCGCGCGCGCAAATGTGGGAAATAACGCAGCAGGTGTCCGCAGCAATGAAGCGCAAGTCAAACAGTTGCAAACTCAACTCGAACAAACAATCGTCCGAGCGCCGGACAGCGGTATTGTATCTGAAAGAATTGCTCGAGTTGGGGATGTTTCTTCGGGAAGTCAAAAACTATTTTCGATTATTCGCGGAAACAAGCTGGAACTGCAATTAAAAGTGCCGGAAACTCAGGTTTCTCAAGTTAAGCCGGGAACAGCGGTACAGATTACTTCGGATTCTGACAAGCGGATTAAGCTGTCAGGAACTGTGCGAGAGATTTCGCCGTTAGTTGACCCGCAAAACCGACAAGCTACGGTGAAAATTGATTTGCCTGGAAGCGAGTTTTTGCGATCGGGAATGTTTTTGCGCGCTGCAATTTCAACGGCGACGGCGCAAGGTTTGAAAGTTCCGGCTAAGGCTATTTTACCACAGTCTGACGGCAGTTCTATTGTTTACAAACTTGTGGGCGAGGACAAGGTGCAGGCTCAGCCGGTGGAAGTTGGAGAGATTACTGGGGGCGCGGTTGGGGATTTGACGAGTGCTCAGGTTCATATTAAAAAAGGGTTGAAAGCAGGGGATAAAGTGGTTGTTGCTGGTGCTGGTTATCTCAAGGATGGCGATCGAGTTAAGGTCGGTAGTCAGTAGTCATTTGTCATTAGTCATTTGTCATTAGTTGTTATTGTAGGGTGCGTCAGGTGAGAAGTTGGCGACGACAGACTAATAAATTTTGCCTGACGCACCTTGAGAGTGGTTAGTTACTACAATATATTTATAGCGGGCAAGATGCCCACTTCACAAGAATTTTAAGGAGCAGATTAGTTACTGAGTCAATCGGTGCTGACGGCGCACCCTATAACTTTTTTTGACGAACCGCGAAGACGCGAAGGACGCGAAGAAAGATAAGAGAAGAAAGAGAGAATCAAGAGTTATTAATAACTGCCCTTTCTACTGTCAATTGTCAACTGTCAACTATCAACTGTTTAAATATGTCTTTCAACATTTCGGCTTGGTCGATCAAACAGCCTGTCCCGACGATTGTTTTATTCTTGATTCTGACAATCGGCGGTTTAGTCTCGTTTCCGGTTTTAGGCATCGATGATTCGCCAAATATTGATGTGCCTTCAGTTTCGATATCTGTCAGCCAACCGGGCGCAGATCCAGCCGAACTTGAATCTCAAGTTACGAAAAAAGTAGAAGACGCTGTGGCGGGCTTGGGCAATATTGACCACATTATTTCTACTGTTAATGACGGTTCTTCTAATACGACAGTTAACTTTTTGTTGGGCACGAATAGCGATCGCGCTACGAATGATGTCCGAAATGCGATCGCCCAAATCCGCCAAAGTCTGCCCCAAGACATCAACGATCCAGTTGTCAAGCGGGTGGAATTTGCCGGTAGTTCCATTATGTCCTACGCTGTGGTGTCCGATCGCCAAACGGTAGAACAGCTAAGCGAATTAATCGACCAAAACATCAGCCGCGTCCTGTTGTCGGTCAAAGGTGTCGCTCAAGTGCAGCGAATTGGAGGCAGGGACAGGGATATTAGAGTCGATTTAAACCCCGAACAACTGCAAAGTCTGGGGATTACAGCTACCCAAGTTAACGACCAAATTCGCAATTTTAACATCAATCTTCCCGGTGGCAGAACTGAAATTGGCAATTCCGAACAAACAATTCGCACCATCGGCAGTGCTAAAACAATCGAACAGTTGAAAGCTTATCAAATTACTTTGCCGAAAGGCGGTTTCGTGCCGCTTTCTAGTTTGGGGAAAGTTGAGGAAGGCTATGCAGAAGCGCGTCAGGGCGCGCGGCTCAATAACAAGCCTGTTGTAGCTTTTGCTATCCTCCGCAGCACCGGCAGCACTCTCGTGACTGTGGAAGAAGCGGTGCGGGAAGCTGTCAAGAAAATGGAAAAAACTTTGCCAACCGATGTCAAGCTGGAACTGATTTATACTTTAGCAGATCACATCCGAGATTCCTATGAGGCTTCTGTCGATGCTTTGATTTTAGGCTCAGTTTTAGCGATCGTCACTATCTTTATTTTTCTGCGGGATTGGCGGGCTACTTTGATTGCTGCTGTAGCCTTGCCGCTATCAGCTATTCCTACTTTTGCTGTGCTGAGGATGGTAGGATATACGCTTAATGGCATGACTTTGTTGGCGCTGTCGCTGGTGGTGGGTATATTAGTCGATGATGCGATCGTCGAAATTGAAAATATCGAACGCCACGTCGGGATGGGGAAAACGGCTTATCAAGCTGCTTTGGATGCTTCTGCTGAAATTGGTTTAGCTGTCGTTGCTACCACGATGACGATTGTTTCGGTGTTTGCGCCGGTGGCTTTTATGCCGGGAATTCCCGGTCAGTTTTTTCGACCTTTTGGCGTGACGGTTTCGGCTTCGGTGTTATTTTCGCTGTTAGTAGCCCGCACAGTAACTCCGATGATGGCGGCTTATTTGTTTAAGGATAGCGGACACGAGGCGGAACTCAAAAAAGACCAACTTTCTTATCAGTACCGCCGACTTTTGACTTGGGCGCTGAAGCATCGGGCGATCGTCCTAATTTTAGGTGTAGCTTTGTTTTTTGGCAGCGTTCAGTTAATTCCTTTCATTCCGACTGGGTTTATCGATCGCGATGATACCGGACTTTCGACAGTCTCGATCGAATTACCGCCCGGTTCCACCTTGTCACAGACAGATTTAGCAGTGCAGCAAGCAACTAAATTATTGCTCGCTCACCCAGCCGTAGAAAGCGTTCTGGAGACCGAAGGCGCTCCGACAGTATCCGGGGGGCCAGGTGGGGGTGGAGGGGGCGCTAGCGGGGTAAATACAGCCAGTCTGTACGTCAAATTGAAGCCTGCTGATAAGCGGATCAAGCAACAGCGGTTTGAAGAGGAAATGCGGCCCAAACTTGCCGATGTTCCCGGTGTGCGACTGAGTTTTGCTCAAGGGCGTGTGGGCGGTAGGAAGCAAATGTCGATCGTCCTTAAAAGCGAAAATGCCGAAGCTTTAACTAAAACTGCGGAAACTCTGACGCAACAAATGAGGCAAGTTCCGGGACTGATTGAAGTACAATCTAGCGCGAGTTTAGTCAAGCCGGAGATTTTGGTAAAACCCGATCCAAATCGAGCGGCGGATCAGGGTGTTTCGGTGCAGCAAATTGCTCGTACTGCTTCTTTAGCAACGATCGGAGATATTGACTCGAATCTGGCTAAATTCGATTTACCCGATCGACAAATTCCTATTCATGTGATGCTAGCACCGCAGTTTCGCAGCGATATCGAAACAATTAAGAACCTGCAAGTACCCGCTAAAAATAATACTTTGGTGCCGTTGCGGGCGGTGGCGGATATTATTTTGGGTAGCGGGCCTTCTCAGATCGATCGCTATGACAGAGCTCGTCAAGTATCTGTAGAGGGCAATTTGTTGCAAGGTACGACTTTAGGAGAAGCTGTTGCTGCGGTGAAAAAACTGCCTGCAATGAATCCTTTACCTCCCGGTGTGGAACAGGAATCTTCCGGTGATGCGAAGGTGATGCAGGATATATTCAGCGGTTTTGCGGGGGCTTTGGGAACAGCGGTACTGTTTATTTATGGTGTGTTGGTACTGTTGTTTGCGAATTTCTTGCATCCGATTACAATTATGGCGGCATTACCTTTATCTCTTGGTGGCGCACTGTTAGGGCTTTTGGTAGGACAAAAATCTCTCGGTTTATACGCTTTGATTGGTGTGGTGTTGCTGATGGGAATTGTGACGAAGAATTCGATTTTGCTGGTTGATTACGCGATTATGAATCAAAAGGAAGGCGAACCGATGTATGAGGCGACGCTGGATTCTGGTGTAGCGCGGTTGCGGCCGATTTTGATGACAACGATCGCCATGATAGCTGGGATGGTGCCGATCGCGCTGGGACTGGGCGCTGGTTCTCAGGTGCGAAGTCCAATGGCGATGGCGGTAATTGGCGGTTTGATGACTTCAACGCTGTTGACTTTGGTGGTGGTTCCGGTGGTTTATACCTATATGGATGGTTTGCAAATCAGGATTTTTAATCTGGTGCGGGGGAGAAAGTCTGTTTCTATTAATAAAAAGCGGGCTAAAAGTTGAGCGGGGCGGGTTCGCCAATATCATATGATTCACAAACCGAGTATTTGTAAACCCGCCCTGACACAGCGACTGTATACTAAAGCCGATCGAGCTTCAGCAATTTCTGAAACACCTCTCCCAAGGTAGCGGAGTAAGCGCGACTGTCCATAAACCTCGGTTTCTGCTGCATTTTTTGCTCAATTTGCTCGCGCTTTTGCTTTCGCAATTCGGCATTAGTTCCGAGTTCAATGCTCAACTTAATATAAGACTCTTCGCTGTCAGCGATTAAATCAAACAACTGGATGTCTCGCAGCATTGCCGCCCCTTGTCTGGAGCGCAAACTATTGCCATCCCTGACCACAGTGGGCAGTCCCACCTCTAACGGATCGACTGTCGAATTTGCACCCGCGTAGGGATAGGAGTCTAGATAGACATCAGCCAGCTTTAAAACTGCTTTGACATCTTCGCGATTCGGTAGCGTAGTTAATAAAATTAAACGGTTGCGATCGATACCATACTTATCAAAGATAGCATACATTTTATTGACAAATGGCTGCCTGATGTAAGAACCAGACCAGGTATTACCGAAGGGATATAAAACCAGGACAGAATCAGGTACAGCCGCGATAATCTTTGCCCAAGTCTCCCTGATCTCGGGAATAATCTTGAACGTGTTAGCGCCCGAGATAAATATAACTGATGTCTCGGAAATACCTAAGTTTTTGCGATCGGGATTAATCCTCGCTTCCTCTTTTTGAATGTTATAATTGAAGCAAAATCCTGTCCCGTCCATCATTACTAACTGTTCGCTATATTGTGTTTGCGCTTGCAAAGGTTCCGTCAAATTGCCCGAAATGTAATAGTCAATATTGCGGATGCCTGTAGTTACAGGAGATGCAAAATACGTGGTCTGTAACCGCGCTAGTCGGTGCAAAGCTAATAAAATTATGTTTTGAGTGGCATTGGTGACGATCGACCCTACAAATAAAATATCTAGGTCATCAGCCCGAATTATCTCGACTTGACTGTGTAGTTCATTCGGTAGCTTAACCAGTTTGTCGGCGCGACTTTGACAGTATACATCCAAAGGGCGATCGATCGCGCCGAGGACATATAAAATAATCTCAAATCTATCTCTGTCTAAATGCTCAAAAGCCGGGATAGTCGTGAAAGTTTCTGAAATAGGAGCGAAATTTACTTTGAGAATGCCAAGGCGAATTTGGGTTCTGTTAGCCGGCCGTTTGCTAAAGCTGACATCTATCTGATGTCCCCTTGATTTCAGGATAAACTCTAGGATATCCGAACGCTTGGTATAGATATTTTTTAAATTTTTCGTACTAAAATA
The DNA here is from genome assembly GCF_036702665.1 of Microcoleus sp. Aus8_D2. Taxonomy (NCBI): domain Bacteria; kingdom Bacillati; phylum Cyanobacteriota; class Cyanophyceae; order Oscillatoriales; family Microcoleaceae; genus Microcoleus; species Microcoleus sp. Aus8_D2. Next base: position 70,431 of record NZ_JAUBUN010000006.1, on the reverse strand, counting down.
GAGAGGAACGAAGTTAACGGTATCTGCAAAAATCAAAGCAACATTTTGCCAAATCTCTGAGTTGGGATTGCTGAAAACGCGACTGTGAACTAAATCAACTAATTGCTGCATATAGTCGGCATAGTTCTCTACTTCTCCAATTTCTTGAAAATAACTAGGAAAGTACAGCATAAATTCCAGCAAGTCATTTAAAAACCACTGGGGAACAGCAGTTCTGCCATACTGCAAGGGTAATTGATCCGCCCGTCGGTACAGCATCACCGCTAGTAAATATTGTATAGCTTCAGCAGCATCAAATCCTGTGGCAACGTATTGACTTAACTCTTCTGCTGCACGCTGTTCGGCATCAGTGAGTGGCTCATCTCTCATGCCGCTTGCTAACAGCATTTTATGTGCTTTTCCCGCACCGCCAAAGTAGCTATTTTTCAGTTTTTCTGCGGTTGCAGATTTCCAAAATTCTGCTATTCGATCGCGTGCTTGACGCAACTCTGTTAAGGCGGATTGATGGGATGTGCTATGATGATATCGATCGATGCAACCCGACAGCCAACTGAGAAACTGAGGCGAGTCTACATTTAGCTTAACTTTGATACTTTCCTGATGCAGTCGCAGGGATAAACGCTCTAGAGTTCCGCTATTTTGCTGCAATGATAATCTTGAAAATGGACTGGCTAAGTCTGCTGCTAAATCTAGCTGATTTAGTAATTCAAAACATCCGCCAGATGTCAGATTGAGAATGTTAATTAGGGGATGGTTGAGGTGCAAGCTGCTCAGCAGTTGAGGATCGTAAACTGACATCAAAATATTTTTGATATCTTGTGCTTGCTTGTCCGGGTATTTTAGCCGTAAATTGAGCTTGGTTGTTAATAATTCTAACACTTGGTCGGGAGATGCTAGCAAAGCATTTAAACTCACAAGCAGGCACTGATGGGAATGCTTTTTATAGAATTCTAAGATATGGCGGTTGTAAAATTTCCATATTTTCAAGCAAGACTCTGGGCGTTCGGCAAAAAATGGTATGTTTAACCGCAATATTGAATCGGCTACATCCCAAGGATAGCGGTAGACAAACAGATAGCAAGCATTGGGGATGATTTGATTCCAGAAATCTAACATTAAACTGGTGCGCGGATCTTTCCAACCCCAAAGTCCTGATTGGTGAGAACGAGATTTGACTAATTGCTGAGCAGGCTCTTTATTTGTGTTAAGTTTTTGCTTGTCTAGCTGTTCGCTTTCTGTCCAACCCCAATCGGGAAAACCTGTTTCGTTGCAAGGAGAGCAAGTTTGCAGGATTTTTCGTTGAAATTCGACAAAATCAGTGTCTTCAAAGTAACCTTTGGGATTCCAATAGTTACCTCTCAGCAGATTGTCTCCTAAATTAATGCCGATTGCTTGTAAAAATGCCGCAGTCAGAGAAGTACCAGAACGGTGCATTCCCGTAATAATTAGCACTGGATAATTTGTCCTATTATTTAACATTTTTTACCTCATGTAGGATTTAAAAAAATTAGGTTGCGCTTGGTTGGTTAGTTTTTTTATTGATATATCCGTATATACAGATTTTGTTAGAGATTTAAATATGCAGCAAGGTATCATAACATCTTTTGTTGCAGCAAATAAAACAAAAAATGTCGCACAAAAAAAACTTTGAAAAATTGCATAATTTTTTGGGAAAATTCCTGATATAGAAATAAAGGCCAGGTGCCGATGTAAAAATCGCCCTCGCCTCTTGAGTGTAAACAGGAAAAAACATGGCAATAATTATCAGTACATCCTCAAGTGACACTCTGATCGGGGGCACACCAGACAATGACAACATTTCCGCCTTGGGTGGGAATGACACGATCAGTGGCATTGAGGGTAATGACACCTTGCTAGGCGATGCAGGAAATGACAGCCTTG
>NZ_JAUBUN010000006.1:15376-68429 GCF_036702665.1 Microcoleus sp. Aus8_D2 | reverse complement strand
ACAGGAACTCTGGGATTAGGGCGACAAGGTACAAGCCTGGTAGTTGACCTCAACAAAGACGGAATCACCCGGGCTACGGATGACGTGGTGATTTTAGACTTCTTCGGTGCATCGCCGACTGTCGCAGGTGCTGGCTTTATCGAAACCATTAACAACCTCTCTGGTACTGCGATCCTTGCTGCTAATCTCACTGACGCTACGGCGCCAACAACGCCAACGCCAACAACACCAACCCCAACAACACCAACCCCAACAACACCAACCCCAACAACACCAACCCCAACAACACCAACCCCAATACCGAGAAGAATACCTACAACGCCTACACCGGAAACAACGCCCACACCACCCACACCAACAACCGGCACAACCACAACGTTAGTCACGGGTACAACCACAACGTTAGTCACAGGTACAACCACAACGTTAGTCACGGGTACAACCACAACGTTAGTCACAGGCACAACCACACCTGCACCCGTTTTCAATCCGTCGCCGGATCTGTCGATCGCACTGCCGATCGCACCCACAGCCACGCCTACACCCACGCCAAGCGGCTCACGGCCTTCTACCCAGGGCAGCAATCGCGACGACATTCTAGCTAGCACCGCCAGTAACAATCTCCTGTTTGGCAATGGCGGAAACGATTCCTTGGTAGGCAATAGCGGTAACGACACATTCTTCGGAGGCAAAGGCGACGACGCCCTATTTGGCAACAGCGGCAACGATAGCCTGTTTGGCAATCGTGGCAACGACACCCTTGTTGGGGGCGACGGCCAAGATACCGCATCAGGAGGCAAAGGTGATGACGTTATTTTTGGTGGCGGCGGCAACGATCTCCTCAATGGCGATCGGGGTAACGACTTCTTGGTTGGTGCTGACATTACCGCTGCTAATCCCGGCCGCGGCGAAATAGATACGCTGATTGGCGCGGATGGTAACGATACCTTCTTGCTGGGAGATGCAGTCAAGTTCTACTACAACGATGGCATCGATAGCAGCACTGGCGCAGCCGACTACGCTTTGATTGTCGGCTACAACCCCAGTCAAGATCTCATCCAACTTCAAGGCGCTCCCAGCACCTACGTGCTAGGCGCTTCTCCCGCTGGATTGCCCGCTGGAACGGCTATTTTCAAGAAGACTCCGGCTGCGGATGAATTGATTGCGATCGTCCAATCTGTTTCTTCCCTGAGCCTTGATAGCAGCTCTTTGCGCTTCGTTTAAGCGTTGAGGGCGATCGATCGGGCGATCGATCGCCCGATCGATCGTTTCTCCAATAGCCTCGGCGGTTGAAACCGCGACGACACAAACGATGTCCGCCGGACGCCGACTCAAGAGTAGAATCTGTAGGGTGCGTCAGTTCTCAGGTTTGTACGAAAAATTCCGGCGATCGAGACTGACGAACCCTACTAATTTTGTCTGGATGGGCGATCGACAACCCCCAAAAATTCATTCTCAAAATCATTGACTAAAAATCCGAAAATCGTCGTATAATGTTTATCTAGTCATTGTTTACCGCAATCCCTAAAAAGTAAAAGCCAGTAAAACAGACTAAGCGCGGGCGTAATTCAGTGGTAGAATGTCAGCTTCCCATGCTGAACGTCGTGGGTTCGAGTCCCACCGTCCGCTTTGACTGAATTTTCATATAAATATGAAAATCAATTAGTGCTATCAATTCGATCTATGGCTAATTTCTTAACCGCTGCATTATATAAGTTCGTTGAACTATCCGATTTTGCCGACCTAAAAGCACCGCTAATCGATTGTTGCGATCGCAACAACGTCAAAGGCACCATCTTGTTAGCAGCCGAAGGCATCAATGGCACGATCGCCGGTTCGTCGGAGGGCGTGCGCGCAGTGCTCGCATTCTTGCGTAGTGACGCGCGTTTTGCTGATTTGGTTCACAAAGAATCTTTTTCCGAAAAAGCACCGTTTTACCGCCTGAAAATCCGCTTAAAACGCGAAATCGTCACGATGGGCATACCCGATATTAATCCATCTCTCATGGCTGGCAAATATGTCAAGCCCGATGAGTGGAATCAATTGCTTGACGATCCTGATGTTGTCATAGTTGATGTGCGTAACGACTACGAAGTATCTATGGGTACTTTTGCAGGCGCTATCAATCCCAAAACCAAAAGCTTTTCCGAGTTACCTGAATGGGTGCAGCAAGAAACTGCTTTGCGCGATAAACCCAAGGTGGCAATGTTTTGCACGGGTGGCATTCGCTGCGAAAAATCTACTGCTTTTTTGCGATCGCAAGGTTTTCAGGAAGTCTATCATCTGGAAGGCGGGATTTTAAAATATTTGGAAACGGTTCCGGAAGCAGAAAGTCGTTGGGAAGGTGAATGTTTTGTCTTTGATGAACGGGTTTCTGTTGTTCACGATCTAAAACCTGGTAACTATGAACTTTGTCGCGGTTGTCGCCATCCGATTAGTCAGGAAGATAAGGCTTCTGAATTTTTTGTGCTGGGCGTGAGTTGTCCTCATTGTCATGACTCGAAAACCGAAGCTAAAAAACAAGCCTTATTAGAGCGGCAGCATCAGATTGAGCTTGCTAAGCGTCGCAACCAAGTACATATGGGCGCGTGCTATGATGCTAAGGAAAAATTCGAGGGTGCGATCGATTAATTAGTATTAGCACTAAGCTGAAAGAAACCGGGTTTCTCTGAAAACTCTGGTTGGGTGACGTGAAATCTAGAAAGAAACCCGGTTTCTGACTCCTGTAATATTAGCGCGTTTCTCCAAGAAACCGGGTTTCTCTGAAAACTCTGGTTGGGCGACATGAAATCTAGCAAGAAACCCGGTTTCTGACTCTAAAGCCTTCATTCTTCCTTCTTCCTGACGACTAAGGACTACTGACTAAGGACTACTGACTCATGACTACTGACTACTGACTAAGGACTATATGTCAACAATATATCCAATTTTATATTCATTCCGTCGCTGTCCCTATGCTATGCGCGCACGCTTGGCGCTAATGGTTAGCAATCGCGCGTGTGAGTTGCGGGAAGTTGTTTTGCGAGACAAACCACAGGAAATGTTGGATGTATCTGCAAAAGGTACGGTACCGATATTGATTGATGTTGACGGGCGCGTACTAGATCAAAGTATTGATATCATGTTGTGGGCATTGGAACAACACGATCCTGAAAAATGGTTGATTCCTGAGCAAGGTTATGTTGCAGAAATGCTAGCACTAATTGCTCAATTTGATGATAAATTTAAATATCATCTCGACCGTTATAAATATCCCGAACGTTATACTGGTGTTGATTCCCAAGTGCATCGATCAGAAGGTTCTGTATATCTAGACAAACTCAATGCACAGCTAAGCATGAACAAATATTTGTTTGGTAATAATGTAGCATTGGCTGATATGGCGATCGCACCTTTTGTCCGTCAATTCGCCCATACCGATAAAATTTGGTTCAACGAACAGCCCTGGATTCCCCTACAAGCTTGGTTAACAGCCTTCACAGACTCGGAAATTTACGCCTGTGTGATGCAGAAATACCCGAAATGGGAATCGGGGAATGCAGGCGTTATTTTTGGGCGATCTTAATTACCTATCAAGCTGTTTGATCGTGAGGAATGCGAGTCCGCAGAAAAGAGAGGAGTAAAGTCCTCACGATCGAACCTTGTGGTTCGATCGTGAGGAATGCGAGTCCGCAGAAAAGAGAGGAGTAAAGTCCTCACGATCGAACCAATGTTATTCTAGTCCCTCAGGCGTTAGTGTATTCTAATAGATATTGTCAGGCTAAAATTATGATTGATGTTGGTTCATTAGTTCGATCGCCCAAAAACGATATGGGAATCGGAAAAGTCGTCGAGGTATCCCACCCAGACGCCATAGTTGAATATTTTTGCTCAGTAAAAAACCGCATCCGCAAAACTGTACCCCTCGGTTTGCTACAAGAAGCCAGACTTCAGCGCCAAACCCGCTGCTATCTCTGGAGTACAACTCAGGAAAGATGGATAATTGGTCGAGTTTATGACTGGGACGAAGATAAGTTAGAGTACGAAATTGACCTCCCCGACAGCCAAAGTTTGCAAGCTGTCGAAGCCGAGCTTTACGTTCGCTGCAATATCCCGATCGCCGATCCGATCGACATTTTAGCAGTCAAAGGCCAAGAAACGCCGTATTTTCACGATCGCCGCTTGGCATTTGTCCAATCTGCGATCGAACAGCGCGCCGTCAGCCGCGGTATGACCGGGCTAATTTCTGCGAACATAGACCTGTACCCGCACCAAGTTGAAGTCGTGCGGCGCGTCCTAGAAGACCCAATTGTACGCTATTTATTGGCAGATGAAGCAGGACTCGGCAAAACAGTAGAAGCCGGCACAATTCTCCGCCAATTTCTGCTCGACGATGCTAACGGACGTGCTGTGGTAATCGTTCCCAAATATTTGCTGGAACAGTGGCGACAAGAGTTAGAAAATAAATTCTATTTGTCTCATTTTGCTGATAGAGTGCAGCTTGTTGCTCTTAGCGAAATCAATCAAATTAGCCGCAATGCTAACCTAGATTTTCTGATTGTTGATGAAGCGCACGAGCTCGCAGCAATGGCCAAATCGAGCGATCGCAATCAGCAACAATCCTTTCAACTCTGCCAGAAACTAGCTCACAAAAGCAAAAACTTATTGTTATTATCTGCAACGCCAGTTCTCGGCCGCGAGCAAGATTTTCTAACAATGCTGCACTTGTTAGATCCGACAACTTACCGTCTTGATGATTTGGAAAGTTTCAAAGAACAGGTGCAAAACCGTCAGGAAATCGGGCGCGCCTTGCTGGATTTCCGAGAAACAGCACAGACTTCTGTTTGGGAAACAAAACTCGATCAACTCCGCAATTTGTTTGCCAAAGATGATTATTTAATCGGATTAGCAAATGAGTTAGAAACTTGTTTTAAAACCGCAGAAACTACAGAACAATCTCGCCTTGTCCGAACTATTCGCACTCATGTTAGCGATACCTACCGCCTGCACCGCCGAATGCTCCGCAATCGCCGGGATGCGGTGGAAGATGTGATTTTCGATCGCGATGCTGTCCCCAAAGCCGAGTACGATTTGAATGACGAACAGTGGTCAGAAATTCAAACTATACTCGATAAATGGCGCGCTGCTGCTCCCAAATCCAGGGAATATCAGAGAATTTTTCTGCTGTTTTTCCGCGCTTCTGGTACTTGGCTGAATGTTTTGGAACGGGTTGTAAAAGCTCGTTTGCAGAAAAAATCCAGTCCAGAGCTCGATCGCGAATTCGGACAAAGCGACACCGCAATTTTGACCAGAATTGCACTGTTTCCAGAAGAAAGGGCAATGCTCGAAACCTTGCTCAACACTGTCGCAAAGCCCCAGGAAGGGTTCGATCGACCGGGTTTGTTACGAATCGCAATTTTGCGATTTTTGGCAGTTGCTTTGAAGGTTCCGCGCGAGTATCACAGCAATCCTCGCGATTTGCTCTCCAGAATTCAGCAGCAAATTAAACGGCCGATTCCGGGCGAGCGTTTCCCGAAAATTGTGATTTTCACCAGTTTTACGGTGACTTGTCAAGAGATTGCCGAAAATTTAGCTAAAATCTTTGGTAAAAAGGCGATCGCCAGCCATGACACGAGCAAGTCTGCGGATGATGTTGAGGCGAGTCTCCATCGGTTTAAGACTGAACCGCACTGTTTTATCTTAGTTTGCGATCGATCGGCTGAAACAGGCGTCAACCTGCAATTGACAGATTGGTTGATTCACTTCGATTTACCCTGGTTTCCCAACCAGTTAGAACAAAGACTCGGCAGAGTCGATCGCATTGGCAGCAAAATGGGAGTACAATTTTGTTTGTTTGCAGGCCCAGATCTGCCCGATAGTCCCCACGAAGCTTGGTTTCAAGTTTTAAAAGACGGGTTTGATATCTTCAACAAATCTATTGCTAGCCTTCAGTTTTATGCCGATCAAAAACTGATCGAGCTTGAAGAAAAGTTGTTTGCTGAGGGAGCAAAGGGCTTATCCAGCGAACTTGAATCGATTCAAACTGAAATCGAACAAGAGAAAATCAAAATAGACGAACAGTACGTTCTAGATGAAATTGATATTCTCGATGACAGCGCATCTCAGTATTTTGAATCCCTCGATAACTGCGATGCTCGCCATAAAGAAATGCAGCGGGCGACAGAAGGTTGGCTGTGTCAAGCTCTCCACTTCAAACAAATCGAACATCCGAGTATATCGGGGTTGATGCGCTATCAACCTACTCAAAAAACCTTGATTCCCTCGAAGGATTTGACAACTCGATTGGTTCCGTATTGTCAGCAGTATGGTAGCTACAATCGGCGCATTGCTCATCAGAATACAGATGTCGTTCTTTACCGAACAGGAGAGGGATTAATTGATGCACTGGGCGCTTATGTTCGCTGGGACGATCGGGGTCAAGCTTTTGCGATGTGGCGCCACGATGAAAGTTGGGACGCTGCGGAAGGGAAGGAATGGTTCGGCTTCCAATTTAATTATTCAATCCAGACTGATGTGCAGCCTGCTGAGCAAATTTTGCAAGCACAAAACATCGAAAATTACAACTTAAAAGCTTTGCAGCGGCGGGCTGATGCTCTGTTTCTCCCAACTTTTGAAACTGTGTTTGTAGATGCTCGCAGCGAGCAGATGTCTCTGGTGGAAAATGCGGAACTTTTGGCGATTTTGCAGCGGGCTTATAAGGGGAAAGGCGGGCCGAATCGGGATTACAATTTGTCTAAAAATCGCACTTCGCTGATTGACAATTTTGTGGATTCCCTGGATTGGGATGATTTTTGTCAAAAGGGGCGGGTGGTATCGGAGGAATTGCTGCGCGGGCGTGAGGCTTTTGTGGAAATGTGCAATAGTTCCGCTGTCAGTGCTGCTGTTCAACTCGAAAACCGGGTGAATCAATTGCAATTGCGCTTGAATCGACTTTCTCAATCGGAACAACTTTTAGCATCGGTTTTGGCTGATGAAATTAGTACCGAAAGTTTGTTGAGTCAAGCGGTTTTAGCGGGAATTCGCCGCCCGCAGTTGACCCTGGAATCGGTGGGATTTATTGTGATTTCTGGCCGTGCTCCTGTGAAATCGGAGGATGAGGCATAATTTAGCTATAATATCAAATCTGCTCTTCACCGGAATGATTCATTTCTCTATTCTCTCCCTCTGTGTCCTCTGCGGCCTCTGCGGTTTAATCATTCCGGTACAGCCGGATTTGACATAAATCGAAAAGAATACGCAGTCTTTCCTCTACCATCATTAATGTTGTTGGAGAGACTGCACCCCACTGTTCAGAAAGCCTGTACTATCATCTAAACCTCCTCAAAAATTGCTCCCCGCTGCTGTAAATTCAGCTTCACATCATCCGCAAGTCCCGAGTTATTCCCAAACCTGGCTGACTTAACATTCGCACCGCTAAAATTAGCGTTTGTTAAGTTAACTTCGAGCAGATTTGCGCCGCTCAAATCCGCACCGCTGAGGTTTGCTAAAGCCAGACTGGCGCGGTACAAATCTGCGCCGCTCAAATCGGCATTTCCTAAGAAAGCGCCGCTCAAATCTGCACCGCCGAATTTGGCGTTTTGCAGGTTGGCGTCGCTGAAATCGGCATCGTTTAAGTTTGCACCCCGGAAATTTGCCGCCGGGAGATTTGCGCTGCTAAAATCCACTGCACTTAAACTCGTCCCGCGCAAGCTACCACCCGCGAAATCCTGTGCGGGATTGAGATTGGCGATTTTTGCCAGTTGTGTAAAATCGTCGGTTTCAGCGGCTATAATACGATCGACTATTTGCTGCAATTGGGCTTCATCCTGCGCGACAATTTCCACCTCTGGCGGTTCCACCGGAGGCAAATCATAGGATAATAGCGCCCAACTGAGAGCAGGTTGCAGTTTATTTCCTTGCAAATATACAGTCAAGATTCTTTCTAAAACCGAATGTTGATTTGGCGTAATATCGTGCGGCCACAAACCCTCAGCATCTGTTAAATAAATATCTTCTTTCGCAATTTCAAAACTCGCTGCAATCCGCAATGGTTTCGCGACAAACTCTCCCAGTTTAACACTTGTGAGCAAACCTTTTAATACGGGTTTTCCCCGTTCTAATGAAAAAATCCAAACGGGCTTTGTATCGTCCCCGATTGTGGAAACATGACAAAACGTGCAGTCAGTTTCCTTAGTATTTTCCGAATTTTCGCTGTCTCGGACTTCCCCCTGACTTTCGGTTGACGAAATTCCTTTACTGCTTTCGATTGGCGACAGCTTGAAATCTCCGACTAACTGACGCGATGCTAGGGGAATTTCGCAGTTTTCCAGATTTAGCTTGAGCGTTCCGCCTTGGAGACCAAATTTGACGCGGCCGCCCAGCAGCGGTTCCCAATGCTCGTTAAAATTGAGGCTCAAGTGAATGTCGAGCTGCTGGGTTTGGGCTGCAACCGATGGTACTGGAATTGCTTCTAGTTGCATCCACAAGCAATCTGGGTATTTGTTGTGAGACTCTAGCGATCGCATATCGGTAGAAGTGCTGGCTCTGCCAGACTGTGATGGAGTTTTTGACGAGTGCTTCATTTCTAATTTATCACAAGTTGGCAAGTTTTTATTGGTTATGATTATGATTTTTTTTAGTAGTTGGTGATCGGCGCCAATCGCAAGTTAATTGGTTGGTAGTATTTCGCTTTTGACCCCATTCCGAAATGCTTTAACTAATTCTAAATAATCCATTGTTTCCGCCTGGTGCAAAAACTCGACAATTTCTAAAATATGTACAGTGGGGAATGCTAAACTGCGATCGCACGAAAAGTATTCTGTCTTTTCTAATTTGTTGATAATCAGCCGTTCCCCGTTATAAATCCAAACTTCCGGTACGCCGACATCGGCATAAACTTGCAAGCTATTTTCCCAAAAACTCGTGAGATCGAGTTCCACTACTAAATCTGGTGGCGGATTTTCATTCGTGTCGATGCTTGTTTGGCCTTTAATTGCACATAAATTCTGGATGTAAAAACATTCATTTGGTTCTGCAATGCTGAGTTCTGGACGCTTGAAAGTTGTGGAACCGACGGCTGCAATGTTCAGTCCCAATTCTTCAGCGAGGGTTTCAACAAATCTACCGATTATTGTTTGGTAAAATTGGTGTTCTGGAGAAGGTTCCAGAATCTCTAGATTGCCACCATTGTATTTCAGTCGCAGTGGCAGGTGACTGAATTCGGCGACCAAGGTTTCGTAGGTTTGCCAAGTGATACCCGATAGCTGGATGTTTTGGGTTGGCGAGGTGAGATTTTCAGCGGTCATAGCGGTATTTTGCTGAGTAGTTAGATCGCACTTTTGGATTATACCATCAATCCGGGCGATGGCTACGCCCCGGCTTGCGCCTACGCACTCCTCACCTTCACTCACCCATCTGCGCCGGAAATACCGCAGATAAATCGAGAGACAAATCTGGGAAACCTGGAATTACCACAACCTCATTCCGCAAAACCACTCGTTTGACTCGATAATCGAAACCACCTGTTTGTTTCTGATAAGGTTCGCTGTGCATTTCCAGTTGAATATCTACCAAATTAAATATCCAATAATCAGAAATTCCCGATTCAGCATAGAGAGATAACTTGGTTATCCTGTCGTATTTCAAAGTAGAATCAGAAACCTCAATTACCAATAAAATATCAGCAGCTAGAGGGTGAGAAGATAAATAATTATCAGAGCGATTGCGGGCAATCACCACATCAGGCTCAGGTTCGCTATCATCAGACAAGATAATTGGGTCTTGACCGCGCACGATCGCTCGTTCTTCCAGCAGTGGGTACAATTTTTTAAGCAAGAGCGAGTTGCAAACAGAGTGAAACGTACCTTTTGCAGCCATTTTGATAATTTGTCCGCGAATCAATTCAAATCGGTTATCGGACTCAAAAAAACCCAGTTCTGCCAAACGGTGATATTCGGCGATCGAGAATCGTTTTGCAGTTACGGCAGTCATAGTTTTTAATTCCCCTCTACCATTACCAACATTCCCATTCTACTCAAAAATCCCGCCCCGCGTCCTCAATTCAACTTTGACCGCTTCCGAAATCCCCAAACAACCAACAAACCTCGCATTCTCAACCACCACATTTTTTAAATCAGCGCGACTCAAATCTGCACCGTTTAAATTGGCACCGCTCAAATCAACACCGCTCAAGTCAGCATTTTTGAAATCAGTGTTTGTCAAATTCGCATTAACTAAAATTGCATTCGGTAAATAAGCACTGCTCAAATTAGCCCCGGTTAAATTTGCACCGGTTAAATTTGCCCTCGGCAACTTGGTTCGCAAATCTGCACCGCTCAAATTCGCGCTGCTGAGCTCAGCATCCCGCAAATTAGCATTGCACAAAGTAGCATCAATTAAAATAGCAGCGCTCAGCAAAGCACCGCTGAGATCCGCCAAGGTCAAATCTGCACCTTGGAGGTTGGTTTCGCGCAAATCCGCACCGTTCAAATCAGCGTAGTTCAAGTCAAAATTCCTTAAATCAGCTCCGGCAAAATCTTCGACTGGATTCAAACCAACTGTTTCTGCAAGTTGGATAAAATCATGATGTTTATCGGTTAAAAACAGTTCCCGCACGATCGCCAATTGCTGCTGTCGGTACTCGTCGGCTTTCTCGTAATCGGCTAAATACTTGTAAGCCAGCTTCAAACTCTTGAGAGCACTGCGCTCAACGCGATCGTCCTTGTGGGCGCGCGCGATCGACAATTGCTGCTGATAACACTCGATCGCACCGGGCAAATTTCCATTAGCATCGCAAGCCAGGGCCAAATTGCCCAAAGCTTCCAACTCTCCGCGAAAGTCGCCAGTCTCTCGCGCGATCGCCAAACGCTTCTGCTGGTAATCAATAGCACCAGAAAAATCCTCAAGGGCACAGCAAGCATTACCCAGATTTCCCAAAGCATTCGCCTCGCCCCGGCGATCGCCAATTTCCCGCGCTAACACCAAATGCTGCTGATAACAGTCGATCGCGCGATCGTAATTCAAGAGCGCCTCGTAAGCCACGCCCATATTACCTAGCGCTGCACCCGATCGGCGCTTATCGTCCATTGAGCGATACAGCGTCAGGGCTTCCTGCCAAGAATTCAGCGCCGCCTCAAATTGGTGCGCCTGATATTGCAAAATCCCTTGCTTGATTAGCTCGCTAGCTTGTTCGCTCATACTGTCAAATTTATTTAATAACTGAAGTTGATATTAATCGGTAATTGGCAATCGGTAATCGGTAATCGGTAATTGGTAATCGGTAATCAGTAATCGGTAATCGGTAATCGGTAATCGGTATGGCCAACTCTCACCAATCTCCCAATCTCCCCCTCTCCCTCTCCCCTCTGGCAATCTCCCCTTCTGGCAATCTCCCCCTCTCCCCAATTCTGACAAAAAAAAGGAGAGTCACCGAAGTAACTCTCCCAACCATCAGGGTGCATCTTAGTAACATAATATAACATATTGAGAATGAGGGGCAAAACCCATTTTGTCAGGTTTTGATGAAAAAGTAGAGTTAGCCCAAAGATTTAAACCTTCCGGCCTGAAGATTACCAGAAAGAATTGGTTTAAAGCGAAGCCCTTGTAGGGAGAAATTAAAATCAGGCTGTTCGTTGCTCCAATCCTCGGACTTCCAGGTAAAGTGCTGTCCCAGGTCAACTGTCCCAGGTCAACTGAACTGCTTCTTATTTTCTATTCCTTTGTGTCCTTAGCGTCTTCGCGGTTCCCAAATTCGGTATTTTTCCACGGAGAAACCACTCGTCGGTATTTTTACGTCCGTGCTCCACAAAAAAAAGACAAAAAAAAGAGAGAGCTACGGAAGTAACTCTCCCTGCCATCAGGGTGCATCTACATAACACAATATAACACGAGGGGAATGAGGGGTGACACCCCTAAATGTGAAGATATTGTCAAGAAATGTAGACTTAAGTGTAAAGTTATCATGAAGCGGGAAGGGCGATCGCGCAGCGGACTCAGGAAAAACCGATCGCCCGCCGCTCGCGTCCGCTACAAAAAAACCCTTAACGGCTGCTTAGGCTGGGCCGTTAAGCTTGGCTGCCAGCAGCTCGTTGGTCAATTTGGGATCGGCCCGGCCACCTGTCTCCTTCATCACCTTGCCGACGAAAAAGCCCAGCAGTTTAGTTTTGCCAGCCCGGTACTGTTCGAGCTCCTTGGGATTGGCGGCCAACACAGCATCAATTGCCCGATCGATCGCCCCAGTATCCGAAATTTGAATCAAACCCTTACTCTCAACGAACTTCTGAGGCGAACCGCCGCCCGAGAGCAACTCCGGCAAAATATCCTTAGCGATTTTGCCGCTGATCGTGCCAGCATCAATTAGCGCCAGCAATTCGGCCAAATCCTGCGGTTGAAACGGAATTTCTGCGATCGCCAGTTTCTCATTTTTCAGATAAGCAGTGATATCGCCCATCACCCAATTCGCAGCTTGTTTAGCCACAGCACCGGCAGCGATCGCTTTTTCAAAATACTCCGCCACCGCTTTGTCGTCAGTCAACACCCGCGCGTCGTAGGGAGAAAGAGCGAGTTGAGTTTCGTAGCGGTATCGCTTTTGGGCCGGCAATTCCGGCAGTTGAGCTTTCCAATCGTGCAGTTGATCTGCCGAAACTTCGATCGGAGGCAAATCCGGTTCCGGGAAATAGCGGTAATCGCTCGCACCTTCCTTAACCCGCATACTGAAAGTACACTGCTTGTTTTCATCCCAAAGCCGCGTTTCTTGGACGATGGTTTCGCCATTTTCGATCGCTTGAATTTGGCGCTCGATCTCGTAATCGATCGCCCGTTCGATCGCATTAAAAGAGTTCATGTTTTTAATTTCCACCTTAGTGCCGAACTCTTGGCGGCCAACGGGGCGCACCGAAATATTCACGTCGCATCTAAGCGAACCTTCCTGCATATTCCCGTCGCCAACACCGATGTAGCGCACGATCCGGCGCAATTCTTGACCGTATTCGGCAGCTTCCGCGCCCGTTCGCAAATCCGGTTCCGAAACAATTTCGATTAAAGGCACGCCGGCGCGGTTGTAATCTACCATTGAATAGGTAGAACCGTTGAGGCGATCGCTGCCGCCGTGAACCAATTTCCCTGCATCTTCCTCCATGTGTAAGCGAGTGATGCCGATTTTTTTTCTAGTAGAATTTCCCGTCTCGTCCACCAGTTCAATTTCTAGCCAACCGTTAGTAGCGATCGGCAAATCGAACTGAGAAATTTGATAATTTTTTGGCAAATCGGGATAGAAATATTGCTTGCGGTCAAACTTACTGTAAGGTGCGATTTCGCAGTTAAGAGCTAGCCCTGCTTTCACTGCATACTCCAGCACTTTTTGATTTAATACTGGCAACACTCCAGGCATTCCCATACAAATGGGGTCAATGTTAGTATTTGGAGCATTGCCAAATTCTGTAGAAGAACTGGAGAAAATTTTAGTATTCGTACTCAATTGACAGTGAGTTTCGAGACCGATAACAGCTTCGTACTGAGTTTGGTTTTTTATCGAAGAGGGTGCAGCAGCAGTCATAAGCGACCTATAAAGACTGAATAACTTTAAGATTATATTTTAGCTGTTTATTGACGAAACCGACTTGAGATTATTTGTCGGGTAGGGACAATTTCATGGGTGTCAACCAGACTGAAACCCCTCACAAATCTCGCCGATCCCCTAGTCTCCATCTCCCTCGCATCCCCCTAAAAAAGACTCACTTTGAGGCTCTTGTCCCCTTTTTTAGGGGGCGCCTGGGGTATCTGGAAGACTTTGAGGCTCTTGTCCCCCCCTTGTCCAGGGCGATCGGCCTTAACAATCGCGTATTGAGATCTAGGCAAGCGAGCTGGACGCACTCGTAAAAAACACTTTTTACCAAATCGGGATGCTCCCCAAAAAAGATTGAGCGGCCATTTGGGCAACTTGCGGCGAATAATTCACCTGATTGCTTGCTTGTGGAGCGCCGCGCTCATCTGGTGGCGATCGGCACACCCAACGCCCTGCTACAGATTGGCGAGCGCCCGACACCCCGAGTTCCGTCGGTATCTTTTCGATCGTCCCCAAACAACAATCCTGTGCGAGAATATACTTAGCGCCGATCTCGCCCCCACGCTTGCCCAGGAGAGTTTTGGGGCGATCGACCGCAATTGCCGATCTGCTGCACGCCAAACCCTTGAACGGGAAGGCTTTAATAGCGCCGCCCCCATCCAACGACCCGAGCCGCGCAGAAATTAATAATTAAAAATGTATAATTTAACCAGAAAGTACATATTTTTAATTCTTAAAAATTAATTTTTAATTCTAAAAGTAACACTTGTCTAACTGTCAAAAATATGCCGGAAATTACAGTTGAAAGTGCCGCACTGTTTCAGAACAGCATCACTGAGCTAGAGCAGGCGGAATCAGCCCTCGAACTCGCTTGGAACGAACTCGAAAAACAAACAGCAGAAATCATCGATCAGATAGTCAAAGCAGGCTCCGCAAACGCACAGGAAATCAGCCAGCGCTTCGCAAACGCCAAACAACTGCGCCAGCAACTTCAAACCAAAATAAAACAAGCCAACTCGCGACAGGAATTTCACCTAGAAAACTCGCCAATGGCAGTTATAGAGTGGGACAGGGAATTTCGGGTAGTGCGGTGGTCGCCAATGGCAGAACAAATATTTGGCTGGAGTGCAGCAGAAGTAATCGGCAAATACTGGCACGAATGGTCAATAGTTCATGAATTCGACTTCGAGCAAGTGTGCGCCGTCACAAATCAACTCTTGCACGGCCAAGAATCCCGCAACGTTTGCCGCAACCGCAACTATACTAAAGATGGCTCGGTAATTCACTGCGAATGGTACAATTCTGCACTAATCGATGCAGAGGGCAAAGTAGTTTCAATTCTCTCTTTTGCCAGAGACATAACCGAACACCACCGTACTCAAGAAGAACTGCACCGGCGCGAACAGGCATTCAGGGCGAGCGCCGAAAATGCCACCGATATCATAGCGCGGTTCGATCGAGAACTGCGCTACCTTTACATCAACCAAGCAGTCGAAGCTGTTACCGGAAAACCCGCAGCACAATTTATCGGCAAAACTACCCAAGAATTGAGACTATCGCCGCACTTGTGCAACCAGTTAAACGCAGCCTTCCCCAAAGTTTTCGGCACAGGTAAACCAGAAACTATAGAATTTGACTATCCAACTCCCAGCGGCACAAAATATTACCACTGTCGAATTATTCCCGAATTTGCTGAGGACAATTCAGTAGAAACAGTTTTAGCGATCGCCCGCGACATCACAGAAATCAAACAAGTCGAAGCTCTGTTGCGCCAAAGCGAGGCTAAATTTAGGCGCCTCGTCGATTCTAACATCATCGGCATAGCATTTTGGAACATCAACGGCAACATTGCAGACGCTAATGATGCCTTTTTGAACACCGTAAAATATACGCGAGAAGACCTGATCTCAGGAAAAGTTAGCTGGAAAGAAATGACACCGCCCGAATACGGCAGCCAAGACAAAGAAACACTTGCAGAACTAGCAGCTACTAGCATAGCTACGCCCTATGAAAAAGAATACATCTGCTCGGACGGGAGTCGCGTTCCGGTGCTGCTCGGCGCTGCATTTTTAGAAGGAACGCAGGAATTTGGGGTAAGTTTTGTGCTAGACTTGACACACCGCAAACAAGCCCAATCGGAACTGCAAAAACATCAAGAATTTTTAGAAAGCATCATTAAAACCCTCCCCAACTTTTTGTATATTTACGACACAGAAGCACAGCAAAATATCTATGCAAATGCAGCAGTTACTGCCATGCTCGGCTACAGTCCTGAAGAATTGCAAGAGTTGGGTTCAGAAGCTATCTCTACCTTGGTTCACCCCGAGGATATGTCCACGTTAATTGCAGGTATGCAGCGGCTGGAAAACAGCACCAACCCCCACGAAATCCAGGAAATCGACTACAGGATCAAACACAAAAACGGGGAATGGCGCTGGGTTCACGATCGCTCGACAATCTTTAAAAGAACCCCAGAGGGACAAATAAAACAGATCATCGGTTCCGTACTCGACATCAGCGATGCCGTGGCAGCAGCTACGCAACGCAAACAAGCCGAATCAGCCTTAAAACAGCAAAAAGAAGTGCTGCAAACAATCTTCGACAACGTGCCGATCATGCTGTCATTCTTGGGTAATAGCGGTGAAATAGAGTGGGTAAATCGCTACTGGGAAAAAGTGCTGGGCTGGAGTTTTGCAGATATCAAAAACCACGATATCTTTACCGAATGTTATCCGCAGCCAGAATACCGCCAATACGTTATCGCTCAAATTAAAGCAGCAACTGAGAACTGGGAAGACTTCAAAACAACAGTTAGAGATGGTCGAATTCTGGACACTACTTGGGCAAATATTCGTCTCTCAGACGGCAGATGTATCGGCATCGGTCAAGATATTAGCGATCGCAAGCGAGCCGAGGCAGAACTCAAACAGCTCAACGAAACTTTAGAAGCTCAAGTCGCCCAGCGTACTGCCGAACTAGAGACTTTTTTTGATGCTTTGCCCGATCGCATTTTTGTGGTAGAACGCGAAGATATGCGCCAGCCTTTTGTCAATAAACCTTTGGCAACAATGGCAGGTTTCAACAGCAGAAAAGAAATGCAGGGCAAAACTGTGTATGAATGTTTTCCCCCTGAACTAGCCACAAAATTTGTGCAGGAAAACTTGCTGGTATTTGAATCAGGCGAAACTCTACACTTGCAGGAAAAATATGTTTTGTCCGAGCGCAAAACTACTTACTTCGATACTTTTAAAATTCCCCTGAGAAATCTCGCCGGCGAGGTTTATGCTTTAATTGGCACTTCTCGCGATATCACTGAGTTGGTTGAGACGAAACAAGCTTTGTCGCAACGCAGTGAGCAATTACAGGCTGCCAATCAAGAATTAGAATCTTTTTGCTATTCTGTTTCCCACGATCTCCGCGCTCCTTTGCGCCATATTTCAGGTTTTGTTAATGCTTTGAAACAGCGGTTAGAATCAACTGAGGCCTTGAACGATCATAAAATTGTTCACTACATGGAAGTAATTGAGGACAGCAGCCAAAAAATGAGCTTGTTGATTGACGGTTTGCTCGATCTTTCGCGGGTGGGCCGCACCGAGTTAACGCACATTCCGATCGATCTCACCCGTTTGGTGCAAACTGCGATTAAATTGACTAAACCCCGAACAGCCGGAGATCGGGGCCCAACTCCCGACAGCGTTGAATTTGCAGTCGGAAATTTGCCGGTGGTGACGGGAGATCCCACCTTGCTCCAACAGGTGTTTAGCAACTTGATTAGCAACGCCGTCAAGTTCAGTCGCGGACGCACTCCGGCTACAATAGTTATTGATTGCTTACCTGATGGAACGATTTTTGTCAAGGATAACGGCGTGGGTTTTCCTTCAGAATATGCCGATCGACTGTTTGGAGCATTTGTGAGACTGCACTCCCAGAGAGAATTTGAAGGTACGGGCATCGGTTTGGCGATCGTCGGGCGGATTATTCACCGCCACGGCGGCACGATTTGGGCAGAAAGTATACCTAGTCAAGGAGCCACGTTTTACTTTAAACTAGGGCAGATCATCTCAAACGTTCAGTTGACCTGGGACCTGGGACCTGGGACCTCGGAGGGCGACCTCTACCCTTAAGTCCGAGGATTGGAGTAATGAATCGTCTTCTTTTAATTTCTCCGGATCGGGCGGGCGGGCTTTAAACCGATTTTTTCTGGTAATCTAGATTCTTGACACTCTCGGGTCTAAAGACACCCTCGATTCTTGATTCGTAGAGGCAAATTGCTGATACAGGATTTATCCAGATACATTTAACCCGGTAATTCCTGGCAATCCAAGGTTACTGAGTATGGTAAGATTTGGAAATCGTCAAGAATTCCAGTCAAAGAGGTATCTCTCAAAGCTTTCCACAGGATATTAAAAGCGCCATTTAAGTCACGATCTAATTTGTGACCACAGTCGGGACAAGTAAAATGCTTGTTGCCTCCCAGTTTTTGGTGAATATGACCGCACTTTGAACAGGTCTTAGAAGTATATTCTTCTGTTACGTCTACTACAACACAACCGTATTTGGATGCTTGATGCTTCAACGTTTGCTTGAATTTATAATGGCTTAGTGTGACCATTGCTCTAGCTGTTTTCGTAGCCAGACGACGCTTACCCTTCTTGACCATTTAACGAGTCATGGCAGTTACTTGTGCTTTTTGACAGGCTACCAGACTTTGCAACTATATTCCAGGAATTAGTAGCAAATGGCTTACTTTGCGTAAGCAGCATCAGTAGAGGTCATCTCTGCACAAGCGTTCACCTCGACTTCGCGGGCGTGAGCGGAGCCGAACCGAAGTTCCGGTATGCCCTACCGTACTTGATTAATCTTCTCGATCTAGTTCAGTTTTTGTTCTAATGCGAGTTTTCCTAGACGGCAACACCTATCGGTGTGACGGGAGCAATCAACAATCCAGTTAAGTTTTTACGTTGTCTAGTTATACTCAATTTTCAACAACTTATGACGATCGTATCACACCTAGTACAAGACTCATGAGCACTCGCTCGACTGAGAGTCCTTTGAGACGTTCGGACTTCGACTACGCTCAGTCGAGCGAGGTAGCAGAGTGTAGCCGAAGTGTCGAGCCGTCGCTTTCATCGAGCGGACTAAAGTCACAGCTTTCCGCTGACCAGGTTTTCCCTGTAAGTTACCAGTATGGTAGTTTTAAATTCAGAATTTCCCACTATTATACACTTAAATAAGTTATAGTCGGTTCTGCCAGCCCTCGGTTGCACGTGCTAAATAAATGTCGTAACAGTATAATTAAATTTGCTAAAAATAACTAAAAATTCCGACGTTCAATTAAAACTCCATCTAAAAAATGCCAGTTAGGAACAACACAAACAACCAATTAAAGACTCCCAAATACCGTATGCTAGAGCGAAATCAGACCAACTATCTACTAAAAATGGTAGCAGAATCAACATTAAACTTGTTGATTGTCGAAGATATGGCAGAAGATATGGAATTAATAGCGCTCGCCTTAGAAGCGGGGGGAGTAAATTTTAAGTACGACACTGCCGAAACAGCAACAGAGTGCAGACAACTGCTCGAGAATTGCCAGTACGACGCTGTGCTGTCAGATTACCGCCTCCCAGGCTTCAACGGTTTAGAAGTGTTGAAATTAATGCAGGAATTAGGGCACAACATACCATTTATTTTAGTAACGGGAAGTTTGGGAGAAGAAGCGGCAGTTGAGTGCATCAAAGCCGGAATGACCGATTATGTATTAAAAGGGCGGCTGTTTAGGTTGCCAACAGTCTTAGAACGATCGCTCCAAGAATACAAAATGCGCCGCCAGCAACAATTCGCGATCGCCCAAATTCAGCGCCAAGCAAGTCGTGAGGCGATCGTTAACCGCATCGTCCAAGCCATGCGCTTCACCCTTGTACTCGACGAAGTGCTGCAAACCACCGCAGACCAACTGCACGAAGCTCTCGCAATCAGCGGCTGCGCGATCTTGCAGCCCGATACTGAAGGCGGCATCATCGTTCGCTACATCAGCTCATCCGCAGACAAACAAGGACTGATCGGGCTAAATTGCGAATTTTCAGAACACTACCGAACCTCCCTCGCGGCAGGAGAAACCCTCGTCATCGAAGAGTTATCGACTCTGTGCCCGTCCCTGCAAGCATCAGCAGAGTTTATAGGGTTCCGCGCCGTCACGATCGCACCGCTGCTCTACCAGCAGTCATTTTTGGGAGGAATTAGCATCTACCAGTGCGATCGCGATCGCTCTTGGAGCGCCGAAGAACTGTCGCTACTCAAAGCGATCGCGGATCAATGCGCGATCGCGATCCACCAAGCCGAACTCTACCAACAAGCCCAAACCGAACTCGCAGAACGCAAGCGCGCCGAAGCAGAAGTGCGCGGCATCCAGCAGCAGCTAGCCACAATGGCAGCCAACATTCCCGGCTCAGTCTACCGCGCCGTGCTGCATCCAGACGGCACCACCTCCATGCCCTACATCAGTCCGGGCGTGCGCGAAGTTACAGGGATCGCACCAGAAGAAGTAATGGCGCGCCCCCAACAGTTGACCGAAATCATCCATCCAGACGACAAAAGCTCGTTTGACAGCAGCGTAGCAGCATCGAGTGCCAGTCTGTTGCCCTGCGATCGCCAGTACCGGATCGTTCTCAACTCTGGGGAGGTCAAGTGGGTGCAAGACAGCGCCAGATTTTCCAAAAACGAAAACGGCGACATAATTGTAGACGGAGTAGCCCTTGACATCAGCGGACGCAAACAGGCAGAATCAGCCCTCAGACAAAGCGAACAGCGATTTCGCTCGCTGATTGAAAACGCCACAGACATCACGATCATTCTCGACGGCGAGGGCATATTCCGCTACATCAGCCCTTCCGTCAAGCGAATTTTAGGATACGCGCCCCACCAGACGATCGGGCGCAGCGCCCTAGGGACAGTTCACCCCGACGACTGCGCGGCGATCGCCCAAACCCTCCACAAAACCATTGAAAACCCCAAAAGAAGCCAGTCCCCAGTTGAGTACCGAGTCCGCCACCGCAACGGTTCCTGGTGTTATGTAGAAGCAGTAGCCACCAACTTACTGCACGATCCCGCAGTCAAAGGCATCGTGATCAACTGTCACGACATCACTCAGCGCAAACTCGCCGAGGAACAACTGCTGCACGACGCTTTTCACGATGCCCTCACCGGATTGCCCAACCGATCGCTATTTACCGATCGGCTGGAACACGCTCTGAGGCTGGCAAAACGGCGCAAAGACTACTTGTTTGCCGTCCTGTTTCTCGATTTAGATCGATTTAAAGTAGTCAACGATTCTCTCGGCCACGCGATCGGCGATCAACTGCTAGTTGCGATCGCGCGGCGTCTGGAAACTTGTCTGAGGGCCGGAGATACAGTCGCCCGCCTCGGAGGAGACGAGTTCGTGCTGTTGCTCGAAGACATCGGCGGCGTCAACGAAGCTACCAACATTGTCAACCGCCTGCAAAAGAAAATTACCTCCCCCATCCTGCTAGACGGACACGAAGTATTTATCACCGCCAGCATCGGCATTGCTTTGAGTTCTGGCGAATACCTGGAACCGACCAGCCTGCTGCGCGATGCCGACACAGCCATGTACCGCGCCAAAGAACTCGGTAGAGATCGACACGAAGTTTTTAACAGTTCCATGCACGCCCATGCTTTGAAGCTGTTGCAGCTAGAAAACGACCTGCGGCGGGCGATCGAATCTATTAGAGACCCAGCCAGAGAAGAAGACTCTCCCCAATCAGCCCCATCAGCCTTACCTCCCTTATCCCCAACACCCCAGTTTATCATTCACTACCAACCGATTATGTCGATCGCCAATAACATAATTATCGGTTTTGAGGCTCTTGTGCGGTGGCAGCATCCAGAACGAGGCTTAGTTTCGCCCAACGAATTTATTCCCATAGCCGAAGAAACCGGATTGATCGTACCGCTGGGCCGCTGGGTACTGCGCACAGCTTGCCAGCAAATCCGCCAGTGGCAGCAGCTAGTTCAAAACAACTCGCCCTTGAGCGTCAGCGTCAACCTGTCAGTCAAACAGTTTTCTCAGCCAGATTTAATCGAATATATCGATCGAGTTCTCGAAGAAAGTCACCTCGACGGCAGCAGTTTAAAACTAGAAATTACCGAAAGCGTACTCATAGAAAATTCCGAATCAGTAACAGCAATGCTGGTACAGCTAAGAGCCCGAAACATACACTTGTGCATCGACGACTTCGGCACCGGCTATTCATCCCTCTCCTACCTGCACCGCTTCCCCACCAATACCTTAAAAATAGACCGCTCTTTTGTCAGCAGGATGGGAGGCGACTTCGACCTCGGCAAAGGAGGCATCGACCCCACAGAAATTGTGCGATCGATCGTTAGTTTGTCGCACAATTTAGGCATGGACGTAGTAGCCGAAGGAGTCGAAGAAGCCTCGCAACTATCGATACTCAAAGGATTAAAATGCGAGTTCGCCCAGGGATTCTTTTTCTCAAAGCCAGTAGACTCTCAAACAGCAGCAGCCCTAATCCGACAGCAAGCAGAAAATCAGAATTTGCTCGCATTTAGTCTGTTAGAGAAAAGCAGTTAAAAAAACACTGCACTTTGTGCGTCCCGTTTCAGCATAAAATCTTAAAATATTTTAAAGCTGTCCCTAACTGGCGTCATCCAAATCATTATGGCTATTGGCTACCTTGCCCTCGTTCTCCACGCCCACCTGCCGTTTGTCCGACACCCCGAAAGCGACTACGTTCTAGAAGAAGAATGGCTGTTTGAGGCGATCGCCGAAACCTACATTCCCCTGCTGCAAGTCTTTGAAGGGCTAAAACGCGACGGCATCGACTTTAAGATTACCATGAGCATGACACCGCCATTGGTGGCAATGCTGCGCGACCCCTTGCTGCAAGACCGTTTCGACGACCACTTAGCCAAACTCGAAGAACTAGCGGATCTCGAAATCGAACACAACAGCGGCAACGGTCACCTCCGCTACTTAGGCGAACACTACGCCGCCCACTTCTCCCAAGTCCGTAATTATTGGGAAAAGTTCGATCGAGATTTAGTCAAAGCCTTCAAACAATTCCAAGATAGTAACAACCTCGAAATCATCACCTGCGGGGCCACCCACGGCTACCTACCGCTGATGAAAATGTACCCCGAAGCAGTTTGGGCGCAAATACAAGTAGCCTGCGAAAGCTACGAACAAAACTTCGGCCGCCGCCCAAAAGGCATTTGGCTGCCCGAATGCGCCTACTACGAAGGCTTAGAAAGGATGTTAGCCGACGCCGGCCTCCGCTACTTCCTCACAGACGGCCACGGCATCCTCTACGCCCGCCCGCGCCCCCGCTACGGTAGCTACGCCCCAATTTTCACCGAATGCGGAGTAGCAGCATTTGGTCGGGATCACGAATCATCGCAGCAAGTTTGGTCATCCGAAGTCGGTTATCCGGGCGCCGCCGAATACCGGGAATTCTACAAAGATTTGGGTTGGGAAGCCGAATACGACTACATCAAACCCTACATCATGCCCAACGGCCAGCGCAAAAACACCGGGATTAAATATCACAAAATCACCGGTCGCGGATTGGGTTTAGGCGACAAACAGTTATACGATCCGTACTGGGCGCGGGAAAAAGCAGCCGAACACGCCAGCAACTTCGCCTTCAACCGCGAACGCCAAGTCGAACACCTCAACGGCATCATGCAGCGTCCGCCAATTATTGTATCGCCTTACGACGCCGAACTTTTCGGTCACTGGTGGTACGAAGGGCCTTGGTTCTTAGATTACTTATTCCGCAAGAGTTGGTACGACCAAAATACCTACGAAATGACGCACTTAGCCGATTATTTGCGAGAAAATCGGACTCAGCAAGTGTGCCGTCCTTCCCAGTCTAGCTGGGGTTTCCGGGGTTTCCACGAGTATTGGTTGAACGATACCAATGCTTGGATTTATCCGCATTTACACAAGGCTGCGGAAAGGATGATTGAGTTGGGAAACATGGAAGCAGAGGATGAGTTGCAGTTGCGGGCTTTGAACCAAGCTGCGCGGGAAGTGCTGTTAGCTCAATCGTCTGACTGGGCGTTTATCATGCGTACAGGGACGATGGTGCCCTATGCGGTGCGGCGGACGCGATCGCACTTAATGCGCTTCCACAAGCTGTACGATGAAGTCAAAGAAGGCAAAGTCGATTCCGGCTGGTTGGAGAAGGTTCAGGAGATAGACAACATCTTCCCTGAGATAAATTATCGCGTTTATCGATCGCTTTAAGCAAAATTCGAGCCAATTCCCGACAGTTTAAAACCCAATACGCTTGGGTTAAAGCCGATCCCCCCTAGCCCCCCTTAATAAGGGGGGAACAAGAAATTCCTCTTGCGTCCCCCTTTTTTAGGGGGATGCGAGGGGGATCTCCGGGGAACAAACAGTAGTCGTAGGGTGCGTCGCCCCCAACAATATGTGGAACAAATCGAAGCATATAATAGCGACGCACCATCCCAGGAGTGGTTCAACTAATATCATTTCGCAGTCGTAGGGTGCGTCGCCCCCAACAATATGTGGAACAAATCGAAGCATATAGTAGCGACGCACCATCCCAGGAGTGGTTCAACTAATATCATTTCTCTCAATTCTTGCTACAAAAAAAGAAGTGTTGGGTGTGTTTACTCAACTATTTGTCAGGGTCAGGTGCGGATCTGTGAGATTGTCGATTTTTATTGAGGATTTTCGATGTATCCGCACCCTACGGCTTCTGACTACGAACCAAATTACACCTTTTTTATCCGTCTTCTCTTCCACAATAAACCCATTCCAGCCGCCACAACCCTACCAGCCACCGTCATCGGTTCCGGCACAGCTTCAAACTCATAAGTTACACTAGCAGCAATATCCGCCGACACCTTACCGCCAAAACTACCTCTCGCCGGACTCCCCAGAATTTGAGTTAAACCAGTTGTCGCCACACCAGCAGTAAAAGTATCACCATCACAGCCAGTTAAAGCACTCAAAAACTTCGGCAAATCATAACTCTTCGACACACTACCAGAAGCCGAACCGCTAACACTTCCCGTACCACCATTAGCAATCTTCGTTTCCGGCGGACTCGCCAACACACTCAAAGTCAAATTCGGGTCAGTTTTCAACAGCGGAATATTCACAGCAATATTAGCATTAGTCGCAGCCGTCCCCGTAAAATCTCCAGTCAAAGGAGTAATGCTCACACTATTATTAACAGTAGACTTAACAGTAACATAAGCCCTCAACAGAGTACCCAACAGCGAATTAAACTTCGGCAAAACCACATTCGTACTGCTATTTAACGGCTGCGAATCCAGATTCACAGTATAAGTTTGACTCAGAGTAGCAGCTTGTACAGAAAAACATTGACTCAACACCGCAAAACTCAAACTGCCGCCAACAATTCCCAACTTTTGACAAACATTCATATCAGTAAACCCCCTAACTAAAAAAATCAAACAGTATTTCATCCGCGTTAATCCGCGTTCATCTGCGGTTAAAAAATCCAAACCCGCAAAACCCAATTTCCCATCAAAGACATTAAATAACTCAAAGCAAAAACAGTATAAACGATACTCAAAGGCGCATAAGCCGCCAAAACTAATCTCTCACTGGGTTCAGCCTCAATCTCCTCCCTCCGCAACAAATCAATATAAAAATCAAACGATTTTTGACGCAAATTGTTAATTCCAGTGCCAGCGACCAACAAATAATAACCGTCAAATCGGTTGAGAGGATTCAAATTAATTGCAACAGTCAGCAACGCCGCCAACATCAACAAATAACTAACTTGATGACAGACAGAATTCGACTGAGAAAACAGCCAAATCCAAACAGCACAAGCCCAAATTGTTACTTGCATCAAAACTCCCGCCGCCACGACTACAACTCGCTGTTTCCGCTTGACAAAACTGTATTGGTCGCTAGTATCTGTATAACATCCGGGGATGAAACACATAAACAGCAATCCAATTTCTTTAACAACGCCGCCGTAGTGTTTGAGCGTGAAAGCGTGACCGAGTTCGTGCAAAGATATTACCAGGATTGTCAGCAAGATAAATGTGATAATAGTCTCAATTTTCCCGGCTGTCCATAACTGCTGGTGCGAGACAACAACTTCCGCTGAGGAACCAAACCACGCTGCGGCGGAAGATGCGATGAAAGCGCACAGAAAAAAGCCAAACTCCCACGTCCAAATCCAGCGCAGTTTGTCGATGTGCTGCGACAACCAGACATCGGGATTGATTAGGGGAATTGTGAAAGATAGGATGTTGAATTTGGCTTTCGGGGCTTTTGTTCCTTCTAGCATTCCCGTTTGTGCTAAGCTTCTCAATAGATTTTGCACATCTTCTAAATCGATGTCATATTCAGCGAGAGTGTTAGTTACGG
Source organism: Microcoleus sp. Aus8_D2 (assembly GCF_036702665.1). Lineage (NCBI taxonomy): Bacteria > Bacillati > Cyanobacteriota > Cyanophyceae > Oscillatoriales > Microcoleaceae > Microcoleus > Microcoleus sp. Aus8_D2. The sequence continues at coordinate 42,465 of NZ_JAUBUN010000006.1, read as the reverse complement.
GTTGTTTGCTTAGTTGCAAGATTACCTGTTTGTCCAAGTCGTCAACTTCCATGAAAGTCATGTCTTCGGGATTGCGAAGTATCCAATGACCGTCTGGATGAGCTATCCACTGCACCGCTGATTTGAGTTCCATAGCAGATTGTTACTTTGGCTGACCAAGTGCGATCGACTAAATAAAAATTATGACTTTGTAGTCTGAAATATCGCCCCTAGCACGTGTTTTCAATTTTCACCATCAAATTCATATCCCCTCGCATCCTCCTTAAGTAGGAGATTTTGAAGAAGCTCTTTCTCCCCCCTTAAAAAGGGGGGAAGCTCTTTCTCCCCCCTTTTTAAGGGGGGCTGGGGGGGATCTTAGGGTTTGAAAACACGCGCTAGGGTGTGTTTTCAAATTGCCCTTTCCCCCTCAAATTCAGATCCCCCTCGCATCCCCCTTAAGAAGGGGGACTTTGACGAGGACGACGACGGCTTTTGTTATCCCCTTTTTTAAGAGAAGAAAGTTCGATCGCCCTAAATTTTCCTGAAAACGTCAAGTTTCCAAGCACTGCTTGCCCCTGTTTCAAGGAAGCAGGGAAATGAAAGAGTAGTTTTTGAAGAAGCTTTAGTGATATTTACTAAGGCTTTAGACCTTATTCCAAATTTCACCTCTGCGTTCATATTATCAGAAATCAGAAAAAAAGCAAGTGCAAGTTTTAACTATTTTCGGAGTGTAGCGCTGGCGGCCGGAAACCGGGTCTCTTGATTAACTTCCTAGACGCATCAATACCAAAGAAACCGGGTTTTTCATCGATATTAAAGGCTACAATCCCATATTTTCGTAAAAACCCGGTTTCGGAGTCAGCCCTAATTAAGTTACCAGAACAACTTTACACAAACTTTATAATCAAAAGAGGGTTTTTGATGTAGGATAATCGTGAAGAAGCAAAAAAAACCTAAAAATTAAGCATTGACAAAGTATTGGCTCGATCGCCAGCCAGACCGTTAGCAAAGCGCGGCAGATGTGAAAGGATCGCCAATACGTAAAATTTGTTAAGTTTGCGTAATTTTTCAAACAAACAGAATTTTTCCGAGTATTACTTACAGATTTTTGTCAAGTAAGGATTTTGGTTGAATGCTGGAGGCATTTGAGCGAGTCCGCGCGATGGAATTCATATTAATCAGGGTGCAAAAATTATGGGTTGGCTAAATTTTGGTGGCAAAAAACGCAAACAGGCTACAGGTTTTGGGAATTCACCGAAACGCAAAGGCCGCAAAAAATCCCGCAGTCATGTGTTGGAAAGAATTGTGACTCCGAGTGCGGGTGTTGGGGGATGGTTGGATGATTTCGATCCGCTGCATCAGTTATTGGGTTCTTTGTCGCTACCAGATTTACATTTACCTAATTTTCTGGCCGATAGCGGTGTTTGTCCGATCGCACCTCCTGGATCGCCAATAAACAATTTACCGCCGCTGATTGATTTTGACCCGCTGGGTCTGTACCATGATGGGATTGCCACTCAATCACCTTACAATCCGGGCGGTGCGTTTGAGACTTTGCCGATCGCTCTAATTCCGATCGATCCGGGTTCGCCGAATCCGAAAGATCCGAATGCAATTCGGCAATTGCTAAATTTTCCGTTAGCTTCTCAGCCGTTGGTGGGGACAATTGATACTGGCGTAAATGCGAACAGTCCCTATTTTAATTACGCGAATATCAAGCAGGGCCGCGATTATGTGGGCGGGGATGATAATCCGTTGTTGAAGGCTGGAGAAGGCAGCGAGCACGGTACTTTTATGTTGGGGATTATTGACGCAATCAACAAGACTGCGCCGAAATGGGTGTCCAGGGCGATCGACTCTGGGAGATGGGCGGATTCTTTGGTAGAGTTTGTGGATGCTGCGAAGGCTTCGGGACAGAAAAATGCGATCGCCAATCTCAGCTTAGATTTGACTCAAAAGAATCCCGACGGAAGCGTGACGACGCGCTATGAGTTGACGCCGCAAGAAAGAAGTGCGATCGAATATGCGCGTCAAAATGGAGTTTTGCTGGTAGCTGCGGCGGGTAATGATGGCGGCGTGATGTCGGTTCTGGGTCAAGCTTCTCAGGAGTTTGATAATATTATTACGGTTGGTGCTGGGGATATTAACGGGCGATCGATCTATTCTAGTTTTGGTCGTGGATTGGATATTGTGGCTGATGGCGGCACGACTGAACACCCTGGTTTATCGACTGTGGGAAATGATTTGGGGACGATGGCGGGGACTTCGGTAGCGACGGCTAAGGTTACGGGTGCGATTTCTTTGGTTTGGGCGGCGAATCCTGGGTTGAGTTACCGTCAGGTGATTGAGATTTTGAAGTCTACGGCGAGGGATGTAGGGAACTTCGGATGGGATGATGAGACGGGTTTTGGGTTTTTGAATACGTTGGCTGCGGTGGATTTGGCGAAGAAGACTGCGCCGGAACAATATGATGAGCCGGCTACCATTGTTCCTGAAACTTGGAGTGGCGAAGGAAAGGTAACGCCTGGGGAACGCGCGGTTGGTGTACCCCTGTGGCCAAATATCGAAGCAGCAAACTTTTCTGGTTCGGTAATGGCAACGATTGGTGCAAATGTGCGATCGGGGCCTAGAACTAGCTTTGGGATAGTCGGCACATATAACTATAATACTACTCTTCAATTTAGCGGTTGGACTTATGGAGAGCGCATTTCTGACGTTCTACTAGGAACGCCCGATGAGCGGTGGTATCGGATCGCGGGCACGAATAACTGGATAGCGAGCGCACTTATTAACGGGAATGCGCCCGGTTCTACTCCGCTACCACCTATACAAACTCCAACTCCAACTCCAACTCCGACACCAACTCCAACTCCGACACCAACTCCAACTCCGACACCAACTCCAACTCCGACACCAACTCCAACTCCAACTCCAACTCCAACTCCAACTCTAATACCGCAAGTTCCAATTAACTCTAATTCAGCTAACTACCGTAATGGATTAGTCAACCCGTTTGCTTACAACTGGCAGGGGCAATGCACTTGGTATGCTTACGGAAGGATGCTGGAAACTGGCTTGCTACCTGCTGCTATCAAGAATAATGCTCTGTTTCGGGGCAATGCTGGGGCGTGGAGGAACGATGCTCTAAAGGTAGGTTTGCCAGTTACTTCTACACCAACTGCTGGGACGCGAGGACTGGTAGTTTGGCCACCTAATACTAAAGGGGCAGGAAGTGTCGGTCACGTTGCATTTTTGGAAGAAGTTTATCCTGATGGACGGGTTCGGATTAGTGAGGCAAATTGGCCGACTGGTAGCGGGATTAAGGAACGAATTCTGACACCAGCGCAATATGCTGGTGTGTCATTTGTGCGACTGGAAAATGCTCAGACAAATTCCTATAATGCACCTCCTGCAACACCTGGAAAGCAGCGGCAGTACATTGTGCGATCGGGCGATACTCTATCAGGCATTGCAAAACGTGAACTAGGGGATGCTAACCGCTGGCGTGAAATTCAAAAAGTCGGTGGCGGTACATTTACGGAAGCTGAAGCGCTTAATTTGCAGGTAGGACAGTCGGTTTATTTACCTGTAGGTTATCAGACTGGTACTGGTACACCTGTTACCGTTACTTCAGCACCGAAGACTATGCCGAGTCTAATTCGCACTGGAGGGATGTCGCTAGAAGACCTCAAACAGAAAATTCAGACTCTTCAGAATGACATAATAAAAATTTCGGATCAAATTAAAGCTAAAGAAACAACAGCAAAGACAAAAGAAGATAACGCAAAGAGCAAAGAATGGTGGCTCTGGTTCCCTGGAATTCAAGCTGAATACGATAAATTAAAAAAGGAAGCTAGTGAAATACGAGGCGAAATATCTACACTTGAAACGGAGAAAAAGAGTAAGGAAAAAGAGCGATCTCAGACCATTCAGGACTTAGAAAGACAGGAAAAGCTTATCAATGATTATAGGATAGACTGGGACTTCATCTCAGCGCGAGAGGGAGGTAGTCGCACACAAGGATATATACCAGAACTCGGTAAATCTAGCAGTGGTGTAACTATAGCAACCGGCTTCGATTTAGGTCAAGAGGACAAAATGGGTCTGAAAAAATTGGGGTTGTCTGATGTTCTAATCACGAAATTAGAACCTTACCTTCTTCTTAAACAAGGGGAGGCTGATAAAATTCTCAAAAAACAGCCACTAACTATCAGTGATAATGAAGCAAAAGAGATAGATAAATTGGTTAAAAAACAAAAAACCGAAGACGTGGAAAGAGCCTATAATAATAATTCTCAGGTCAAATTTAAGGAATTGCCACCAGAAGCGCAAACAGTAATAGCATCGGTTTGGTATCAATGGGGAGATTTGAGTACAGAAAAAGTTGGTCCAAAACGTAAAGAGTTTTGGAAATTTGTAACACAACAGAAGTGGTCAGAAGCAGTCAATACTTTGCGAACTTTTGGAGATGACTACCCAAGCCGACGCGGACTAGAAGCTGACTATCTAGAAAAAATTCCCAAATAAAGCAAACGCAATTTGGTCAATGATACATGGGCAGAGAGAGAGTTTTTGTGTAATCCTTGGAAATAAAACTTGATCTTTTTGAGGAAGGGAGAGTAAAAGTGAGCGCTTTTTTGAGAAATTTTTGGGGAGAGGCGCGATGTTTTTAGCATCGAAAGGTCGAGATCCCTTTACGACTTTTTCATGGGCGGCGGGCGATCGCTCTTTTTGACATCGAAAGGTCGAGAGCCCTTGACAACTTTTTCACGGGCGACGGGCGATCGCTCTTTTTGCATCCAAAGGTCGAGAGCCCTTGACGACTTTTTCACACGCGACGGGCGATCGCTCTTTTTGGTATCGAAAGATCGAGATCCTTTTACGACTTCTTCTCAGGGAAGGTCGATCGCTCTTTTAGCATGGAAAGGTCGATAGCTTTTTTTACGAATCGCGCGATCGATATTGAGTCAACTTTTCCATAGTACAATGGAATTATGCCGCCTAATATTTTATCCGATCGCCCCGATCGCATCCAGCAACCCATTCAACTCTCCTCCCTCATGTCCCCCCCTTCTTAAGGGGGGCTAGGGGGGATCTAGCCTCAACAATCACCCTCAATCAAACCCAACAACTCCCCACAAACTCCCTCACAACTCTGCAACACCTCAACATTCGTAAACCTGACAACCTTCAATCCATACCCCTCTAAAATCCCGGTTCTTTCTGCATCATATAGTTTCCCTTGTTCCGTAAAATGACTCTCCCCATCAATCTCAATTACTAACAGTAAAGCCGCACAATAAAAATCTACAATAAAATTGTCTATCGGTCGCTGTCTCAAAACTCGAAAAGGGAAATTTCTCAGAAAATCCTGCCAAAGTTTCTTCTCCGCTGGAGTTGGATTTTTCCGAAGTTCCTTGGCGATGGGGATGAGTTTTGGGTTGTAGGGTAGGTGGAAGTTGGAGTCGTTTAATTTGGGCATAATCGCTTCTAATCTTGGCCTGATCCCCCCTAACCCCCCTTAAGAAGGGGGGGACTGGATGTTATTTGAGATTATAGGTGAAGAGGGGATTATTTTGGAATGGAGAGCGATCGCCCGTTACAACTTTTTCACACGCGACGGGCGATCGCTCTTTTTGCATCGAAAGGTCGATCGCCCAGCAGTATCAGGCATTGTTTCTCAGTGAGCAACACGATGTATAGATTCAATGTATCGCTCAATTTCCTCATCCGTCAAACCAATTCCATTCTGCCAAAGTTCATACTCACTAATATCGATGTCCTCATTCCAAACCAGTCCATAACCACCAGGTTCAATTCTAAAATTTCTGAAAAACCCAGGATTGCGTAAGGCTGCAAACATCGGATTGTCTAATAATTTAGAAATGTTGTATTTCCTGATTTCAAGATTGGTAAACTTAACCATCAAGGTTTTATCGTCAATAGCTTTAGCAGAAACAATGCGCTCGGGTTTCATAAAAAAATCAAATTTATTTTAATGGTGGAAGTTTACTAAATTCTTGGCTGTTCCACATATCCAGCAGTTCTTTTTGATACAATGCAGCCCATTCTAATACCAGCTTTTCGGCCCGATTCGGTAAATCTCCTTCGATAATCTCTAAAGATTCAATGCCGATTAAAGCATTGTACTCACCGTAAACTGCATGAAAATGAGGAGGTGGGTGATCCCCAAAGAAAATTTTGATGATAATTCCGTAAAATCGTGCAACTTCTGGCATAAAGCTTCTTTAAACGACGATACGAGGATTATTGTAGCCGAACTCGCGGGCACAATCACATTTTAGAGCGGATTTTCAGCGATCGCTCTTTTTGGCATCGAAAGGTCGATCGCCCGTTACGACTTTTTCTCAGGGAAGGGCGATCGCTCTTTTGACATGAAAGGTCGATCGCCATTTCCCCACAATCTATTATCTAGTTGACTGCAAAAAACTTGACTCTGCTTCAGCATCCTTAATCGCCTGCCTCAAGCGTACCAAACGCTTTTGCCTGTTATTATTTTCTAACTGCATCGTGATATCTTCTAATTCCAGCGTAGCTGTTTCCATCGCTAAACGACTGTGGCGCAAAGAGGCCAATAATCTCTTAGCTGTTTCTGGATCTGGAATGTGGGGTTGGCTAGTCATGGCAAGTTCCACTCCGTTTTCACTTCTTGAATACTCCGTTCCATTGCGGGAATTTCCCTTTGGATGCGTTCAATAGATTGGTTTACTAAGTTTAGCATATCAGCCGGAATCGCGGGTTGAGACTCAGCTATGCGTAATTGAAAATTAGACAACCGCGAAAACCAAGGTGCAGCACGTTCAGCCACGCTTTTGAGTTCATCCAAAAATGGGATTGTGTCACTGGTTTCTCCAAATAGTTCAAACAAGGTCAATTCTGCTGTTGTTGCGGCATCAATAATATCTAGTAACTGACGTTTTAAGTTCCAGATGATTTCCGCAAGTTCATTTTGAAATTTTGCCATATTTGCACATTCCTCATAGCTGCTTAATCATTGTAAATCTAATTGTGATTCACTTTTGATTTAATTTACCTTTAACGAAAGGTCGAGAGCCGTTGACTGTTGTTTTCCAGAAAGGGCGATCGCTACCAATTAATTACAGTTAAACTTGTTACCTTAGCAAACTCTCTATCGGCAGTCACCAAATTTGCTTAATTTTGGATTGCCATTGCCGCAATAACCGCATCCGGTAGTTTCAAGCGATATTGCTGGCGAATTTCAATAATTTTCTCTATCAAAACAGCATCAATCGCCGCTAAACCAAGAACCTCCACTCGTTGCAGAAACTGCTCAAAAATCTGACGGACGATCGTCTTGAGTTAGCCCAGGAAATACCAAAAACTCTATTTGGCTAATAACTGAAACTCCCAGCCACTCAGCATCTTTAAGTAATTCTCTGAGTTGAATATTTCCTTGAAGCAGAGCCACGATAGCATTTGTATCTAACACATAGCGATTACCACTCATCGCGTAGATTCCTCTGCATTGTTACCGCATCTCCTTGCCAAGTTAATCGTCCCACCAAATCTGAAAAATCATAACTTGATTTCTGCTTTACGTCTGACAAAATCGGATTCAAAACTACTAAAATTTCCCGTTCTTTTAGCAATCGTAACGCAGCCAGTATTACTTCTGAAGCCGATGAGTACCTACCGTTTTCGACTGTTGACTGAACAAATTGTTCTAGTTCAGGAGTTAAGGATATATTCATAATGTTGAGTCACCTATTTGAGTCAACTAAGATTTCCATAATAACACAAAGTATCACATTTTGTTATTCAAGATATTTGGGTATGGAAAGATGACGCTAGTGTTCTTTTGGTATCCAAAGGTCGATCGCTCTTGACAACTTTTTCACAAGCCACGGGATCTCGATCTTTTAGCATCCAAAGGTCGAGATCCCTTAACTCCTGTTTCACGGGCGAAGGGATCTCGACCTTTTCGACATCGCGCCACTCGATCGCCCTTAACAACTTTTTCACAAGCGAGGCGCGATCGCACTTTCCACCCTTCTTGCACTCCCCGCATCTCGATCGCACTTCTCAACCAAGTGTAAAGTTTTGTGACAATTTAAAATTTGTAGCTTTAGATACAGAATTATCTGATATATTCATAAATAGGGACAGAAAAACAGCCCAACATTAAATCAAGGAAGACGGAGGAACCGGATATGTCTACCGAAAATCAAGCCCGCTCTCTGATGATGCGCCACCACCACATGGTGAAGAACCGGCAGCAATCCATGCTCAACCGCAGCGCCAGCGAAGTCGGGATGGAAGATACCCACTACTGGGGCCACATTCAAGGCAAGCCGCAGCCAAGCCTTCAAGCCAGTTACGATCGCAGCAACGCCACCATGAGCTAAGGCAAAGCTCAATTTCCCCAATTGCCCGCAAACCCATTACCTACATTTGGAGAAACCAGTTATGTCTACTCAACAACAAGCGCGCAGCCTGATGATGCGCCACCAACACCTTGTCAAAAACCGTCAGGAATCCATGCGCTCGCCGCGCTGCTGCTGAAGTTGGTTTAGAAACTGGTTCTGCGTCGAGTGTCGATCGCAAATAACTCGTTTTTTCAACAGCGAGACAGTTGAATCGAGTTTGTTGTTTGCCAGCTAAAAATTAATAATGACAGTTACAAAACCGTCGCGACTTCTTCTTGAGTTCGATCTCTACAGCAGAAGTCGCGATTAATTTTATTAGTCATTGGGCATGGGGCATGGGGCATGGGGCATGGGGCATGGGGCATTGGGCATGGGCCCGCGCAGGGCAGTGGGGCATGGGCCCGCGCAGGGCAGTGGGGCATGGGGCAAACAGGGCATGGGGCATTGGCGCTCGCAGGGCATTGGGCATTGGGCATTAGGCATTAGTCATCAGTCATTAGTCATTAGTCATTAGTCATTAGGCATTAGGCATTAGTCATTAGGCATTAGTCATTAGTCATTAGGCCTTAGGCATTAGTCATTAGTCATTAGGCCTTAGTCATTAGTTATTAGTCATTGCCAAGATTTTAGTTGTAGTGCTGGTGAGCAAAAGGTGAGCTTGCATGAGAGTTAGTTCGCCTCAAACCTATACATCACAAAGAATAAAAGACGTTTGTGCCGAGAAACTTGATATAATCCCTTTTCAGCAGATTGAAGGCTACTAGGGAGGTCATCATGTCGGACTGGAAAGAAATTGGCGGCGGAGTTACAGCACCCAGAGGATATCGAGCATCGGGAATTACAGCGGGTTTGAAGCCTTCAGGCTTGCCGGATTTAAGTTTAATTTTGTCAGAGGTGGACGCGATCGCCGCCGGAGTCTTCACCACATCCACAGTCCGGGCCGCTTGCGTGGACTACTGCCGCCAGCGTTTGCAAGCTAAACCCAGCGCCAAAGCAATTTTGTGCAATGCCGGACAAGCCAATGCTGCTACTGGCGAAGCAGGCTTAGCAGATGCCCTCGAAAGCGCGAAATTGTTGGGAGAAGCGCTGAATATTCCTTCTGAATCAATTCTTTTGGCCTCCACTGGCGTGATCGGACAGCGGATTAAAATGGAGCCGCTGAGGGCGGGAATTCCACGATTGGTTGCTGAGGCATCGGAAACAGGTTCTGATGCGGCTGCTAAGGCTATTTGTACGACTGATTTAGTGCCGAAAACGATCGCTCTGGAAACCATGTTTGGCGATCGCCCGGTACGCATCGGTGGCATTTGCAAAGGTTCGGGAATGATTCACCCGAATATGGCAACAATGCTAGCATTTGTAACTTGTGATGCAGCAGTATCGTCACATTTGTGGCAGGAAATGCTGAGTCGAGCGGCTAACAGAAGTTTCAATCAAATTACTGTTGACGGCGATACCAGTACCAACGATTCGCTAATTGCTTTGACTAACGGCCAATCCCGCACGCCGGCAATTACAGAAATGGGCGCGGATGCTGAAAAATTAGAAGCAATGCTGACAGAAGTTTGCGTGCATTTAGCAAAGGCGATCGCCCGCGATGGCGAAGGTGCAACCTGTTTGGTGGAAGTGCAAGTTAGCGGCGCCACCGACGAAGTTTCTGCGAGTAAAATTGCCAAAACAATTGTCGGTTCTTCTTTGGTGAAGGCTGCTATTTTTGGGCGCGATCCAAATTGGGGAAGGATTGCGGCGGCGGCGGGGCGCGCTGGTGTTGCTTTTGACCAAGAGAATTTGCGGATTCAATTGGGAGATTTTTTGATGATGGAAAATGGACAACCCAAAGAGTTCGATAAATCTGCTGCGAGTAATTATATGAAGGCGGCTGCTATTGGTGAATATCTGAAGGAAGACACGGTTTTAATTCAGGTTGCTGTCGGGAATGGTGGCGGTTTTGCGAAGGCTTGGGGATGCGATTTGAGTTACGACTACGTGAAGATTAACGCTGAGTATACGACTTAAGGGCGGTAATTTCAGATGCCCGGGCGGTTGCAAACTGCGCCTGCACAGCCCGGGCGGTTGGAATCGCGGCGACACAGCCCCGGCGGTTGGAAACCGCGGCTACACAGACAAAACCCACCTCCGTGGGTTGAAGATGCGCCGGCGATTGAAATCGCGGCGACAGATCCCCGGCGATTGAAATCGCTGATTCTTCTAATTCTCATTCAAACCATCGGCCAATTCAACACAAATCCCGGTAACACATCTTCCCCAGACAAACTAACCGGAAACTGTACAATCTCCACCTCGCGATTAGCGCGATAAATTTCCACTTGTTCGTCTTGAGGATTAATCAACCAACCCAAACGCAAACCGCTGTTGATATATTCCTGCATCTTCTCCTGAATCGGCTTTAGTGGGTCTGTGCGCGATCGCAATTCTATGACAAAATCTGGACAAATCGGCGGAAACTTTTCCCTTTGTTCCTCAGTTAAAGCCGACCATCTTTCCAAACTAACCCAAGCAGCATCAGGAGATCTATCTCCATTATTTGGCAACCGAAAAATTGTTGAGGAACTAAACACTCTCCCTAACTGCGTTTGACGGTTCCACAAGCCCAAATCTGTAATTAAATCCGCTTCTCGATTGCCGCTGACTCCGCCTACTGGTGACATAATGATAATTTCTCCTTTAGCAGTCCGTTCAAATTGCCAATCTCGATTCATCTGGCATAAACGGTAAAACTGTTCGTCGCTTAATTCGACAGTATCTAAGTTTAAAGTAACTGTTGTCATTTTATTACCTCCCTTCTATCTTCAGTCCGCGCAGGCGGACTTCGTTTGACAAGAAGCGATTTCAAGATCCGATTCCAGTCGCTTCTAGCCGAGTCTCGATCCCCCTAAATCCCCCTTAATAAGGGGGACTTTGAACAACTCTTGTCCCCCCCTTACTAAGGGGGGTTAGGGGGGATCGGTTCCCTGATTATAAATGCGTAAATCCTACAACTATTTTAGCGCCGTTTCTTGCCGATCGCGATTAGGGCGATCGCGCTTAACACCCCAGCAACAATTCCCAAACCCATACTCAACCCAAAAACCGCATTCGCATCCATCGGATTTTGCGGAGGTTTAATTTGGCCTGCATAGACGCTGGCTGCTACGCCGCTAGTCGCAATTCCTACGCCCACTGTACCAATGGTAAAGTTTAAAGTGCGATCGCTCTTAGCCCTCTCAATCTCAATAATCCCCTCAATCGTCTCAATCGCATTTTCCAACAACCTCAAACCTCCACTCAAACTCCGATTATCAGCTTCCACTTGCCAAACATACTTCTCCTTAACAAAAATGCTAAATTTCCCCATAAATTTGAAATCTTTTGCATCAGTTCCCATTTTTTGGCTGATTTTTTTCAGGCGGATCTGGTAATTTATGAGGTGAGTTTTGATTGTATTTTCTTGCTGTTCCAGTCCGCTGATATTACTAGCATAAGCCGAGTAAATTGTCAAAAAATCAACTAAATTTTTCTGTAATTCTTTGAGGTCAACTTGAGGGGAATTCACCAGTGCTAGGAGTCGATTAACAACTTGTTGAATTTTCCCATAACTGTCTTTGAGGCGAACTTTAAGTTCGCGGCTTTGAGTGTAAGCCCAAATCACTTTATGGCGACAGGCAAATAATCGGATTAAATGCGTATAAAATTCATCAAAGGTATTGCTAAGAACCAGAATTGATTGACCGCTATTGTAAGGAAACAAGCAAATTAAAACGTGATGATTTTGGCTGATATTGCCCTGGTCTCCAGGAGGCTGCCACAATTCGTAAAAATTTGCACCTAAAAATTGCCCTTCGGTTTGCAAATCTCTGTCCCCTACAGCATTAGGGAATAGATTCAGTTTAGTGTAGCAATTTTTAGCAGTTGTTAAAGCGTCTCGATCGTCAGCCGTCAATTGTCCCGAAATAAACCAACTTTGACCGATGGTAGCGGGTGAATTTATGCGGCAAATCAATTCTTGTTTCAGCAATTCTCAACAGTCGATTTCTTTTTGTGCAAATCTCTTGTCTGCGTCGGGTTCTATTTTGCCAGGTCAAATTGTGCCGCATAAGTATCGCCGAGTTTGACGGGATAGGAATAGCCATTTAAGGGAGGCTCAAATTCTGCTATGTTTGGGTTTTTTAGTAATTCTATATAATCATCAGTTTCAGTTTCAGCTTGTTTGAATTGTTCTCGCTGTAGCGCAGAGATATTGTCGCCATAAATTTTTGGCAAAAACAGTTCGCGGTTTTGGCTAATCTTGTCCTCATTTTGTCCGATACCGTCTGCTAAATCGTAGACAAATAAATCCACAGTTGGGTAGATTAGCCAATTCTCGTTACTCACGATCTAAACCTTCTGCCATTTTTGCCATTAACGATAATATTTGATCTTTAACTGCTTGTACTGAGTCCACAGCTTGCAAAATTTCTGTTTGATCAATTTGAGCTATAATTTTCGACACATCTGGTAAATCGCCGATGCTGCCAGCGCTCTTATCAATTTCAGGATTACTATTGTTATTTTTTTCTGTTTGAGGGGCTTACGCTCTAATCCTTTGCTGCGTTGGCTGCTATGATTCTTTAAGAATGAATAGTTTTATTCATAAGCAGCTAGCAGAGGAGGATGTAGTTCCTTAAGTCTTAAAATATCTGAAATTTTGAAATTTTTAGCGGTTTTATTAAACTCTAATTGAACATGAGCTGGCAACGGTTCGGTTTGTTGATATAGCGCCACAAAAAAAGCTTTAAGAATCTCGTTTTGTGTGTCTTTCATAATAATCCACTGATAGTAAAGGCAGCCCAGTAGTAGGGATGCTTATAGGGTTGATATTCTTTTTTATCCAGTTCTCGCTGAGCGGTTTTCAAAGACTCGATTAGCATAGCTTCATCTTCAGACTGTTCGCTGCTGTTTCCGGAAATCTTGTTAATTTCCCCTTGATACCAGGTGGCTAAATCCTCGCGGGTGGCTTCTCGCAGCCATTTTTGAGCATTTGCTAAAGCCACGGGTAGAGAATCGCCGGCTTCTCGCCACCGTTGGTAAAAATAAATCATTAATAAGGTACTCGCACCAGATTCTATGGGCCACAGGGTACTGACGACACAGCCAACTCCCGCGCGCATAAAACCGCTAGTCAATCCCACATATTCGGCGAGAATTGTTTGTTTGTCTGTCAAGGCGGTTTCGCAGGCGGGAAGGCAGATTAATTGGTAGTTGCTGAGATTGTGTTTGATGATTTCTCTGACTGTTAATCGATGGGTGTTGCTTAAGTATAAAGTTGATTCTAGGGGCTTATCAAAATTATAGCTGCCGTGGCCTGTGAAGTGAAAAATTTTGTGCGACTGTTGCAATAATCTTTCGACTTCATCGAGGGTGGCTGCGTCTTCTTCGAGTCGGGTGGAATTGTCGAACATTCGGCAAATAATTTCCGATTCGATTTCGGCGGCGGGGAGAGGGGCGAGTCTTTTTGGTTGGCCGTTTTTATCGGTAATTACGCTGTGGGGATTTTCGATGGTGAGGATAGCTAAATCCCCAGCATTCAAAGTCCCCGCAACGATTCGGGGGAGTAGGGGGTATGCGAGGGGGATCTAGACTTGGAGGTAAGTCAGAGATTTCGGCTGGGTTTTCAAGGCTTTGATCCCCCCTAACCCCCCTTAATAAGGGGGGGACAAGAGAGTTCAATGTTTCGCTGGTTAAGGGAGCAATCTGTTCATTCAAAGTCCCCCGAATCGTTGCGGGGATGCGAGGGGGATCTAGACTTGGAGATCAGCGAGAGATTCCGCTAAACCGATGTTGCAAACTAATCCCAACGGCGGCACTAGGCAAATAACTAACCACAAAATCCCGACTAAACAAAGCATGAATTGGGAAGCGGTGCAAGTCCCGGTGCGGAATCAAAATCAACTCCGTAATCCCCTCTAATTGCTGTTCAATCGCATCAATTTTCAGGATTGCATTGAGTTGTGCAAATTTACTTGCCATTCCCCCGCGCCAAGGATGATTTACTTGACTTGTTTTCTCCTTAGATTGATAATCGGTGTATTGTTGATTCCACTCCTTCACCCATTTTTCAAGTTCATCGGGAGAATCGCTGAAACAGGTTTCTGGAGACAACAAGCCATCGGATTTAATGATAAATGTTGTCAGGGCTGCGTCGCCCAGATGCCAGTAAATCGCGGCGGTTGTGGGATTGAGAAGTTGCTGAATTTGGGCGTGAGTGACTGTCTCTTCTGTTTGGTAATCGGGAATTGGCAAAGCATCCAGCAGCCAAGATAGGCAGACATTTTTATCGGTTTCTGCTGTGGCTAAGGCTTGGGAAAACTGCCCGGATTGGATGAATATATTTACGGTTAATTGTTCAAAGCTAACTAATTTGTCGGTGAGTTGCTGTTGGGTGAGTTGGGAAGAGTTTTGCTGTTTTAGCAAGCGTTGCAATAAATCGGTGGCATCTCGTCGTAATTTATTGGCTTGTCCGGTTTCTTTTCGGTTTACTAAAGTTCTGATGAATTTCTGCAAAACTTCTAGATGCAGTTTGAGGAAAGCATCTGGTGTTAGAGTTTTTAGGGCTTCTTTATAGCTGGTGGTGGCTTGATTCCAATAGGTGTTGGGATTATTGAGTTTTCCTCGATTATAATGAGTATCTCCTAGTGCTTGATGTAGTTCTCCATATCCTTCGGGGTGGGTATTTTGTTGGCAATACTCTCAGCCTGTTTTTAATGTTAATATTTCTCCTTCGTAGCCGCGCTGTGTCATGTTGTGAGTTATGATAGTTCTAGTTACTGGTGGAGATTTAGGGAATTTTACCTGTAAGATTTCATAAACTACCTGGTTATGTCTAGGTGCGTTGCTGACGGCAATGCCCCGATTAATCCTGGCTGCATCATCATCTGGTTTGATTTCTAAGGCTTGATCGTATGAGGCGATAGCCTCTTCATATCTGTTTAAATAATCGCCAAGTATAATGCCCCGATTGAACCAGGCTTCGCGATCATCTGGTTTGATTTCTAAGGCTTTGTCGTAGGAGGATCTCGCATCTTCAAGCAAGCCTAAATCATCCAGTGCATTGCCCCGATTGTACCAGGCTTCGTGTTGATCTGGTTTGATTTCTAAGGCTTTGTCGTAGGAGGATCTCGCATCTTCAAAATCCCCTTTCATAAATTGCTCATTCCCTCGATCGAACCACATTTTAGCTTCGGGATCTACACCCCAAACAGGTGGAAAATCAACCAAAATCCCCCTACCAACATTCCCCGCCACCTCTGGCAATTCCCCACCCGCAACTCTACCCAACAACTCCAACCTGCGCGCCAATTCCTGAAGCGATACCACCGCATCTGTAGACGCTGTACTCCCCTGCGCGCCCTCCAACGATCGATCGCCAAACCTCCGCAACCAAGCCGCCAAATCACCATTTTTAATTTGTTTTGCGATTAAGAATCCCGCAACATCGCCTCTTCCCCAGCCCTGATTCACCCCTTCGAGAAGTTCCATCAACTT
This sequence comes from Microcoleus sp. Aus8_D2, assembly GCF_036702665.1. NCBI lineage: Bacteria > Bacillati > Cyanobacteriota > Cyanophyceae > Oscillatoriales > Microcoleaceae > Microcoleus > Microcoleus sp. Aus8_D2. The sequence goes on along the minus strand of NZ_JAUBUN010000006.1, from coordinate 26,557 downwards.
CGCCTCGTATTCCGCATCTGTCAAAGTTGGAAGAACCCCCCTCAGTCCCCCCGGGCTTCGGGGGGAGGAAAGATTTTCTTTCTTGTCCCCCCCCCGAAGCCCGGGGGGGGTTAGGGGGGGTAAGAATCTTTGGCAAAAGCGCGGAATAGCCGCTGAATGAATTGTTTGAGGAAGCGCCAGATTTTATCCAACATTGGTGATGTTTTGAGGCGGTTTATTTTTGTTATTGTACCAATAATTGTGGGGATTTGTCATCCATCCGCTAGGGGTTGAAAAGTCCGTCGGGATTTGTCGTTAGTCCCCAAGTCCGCCAGGGGTTTCAACCCCTGTCTCATAGCGAAAGTCCTCTCAAAGAGGACTAAAGAGGTACAATATGTGAATCAATAGTGACATTTTCAACCTGGTTAATTAGCCTTTACATCCCGCTCATCAGTCCTCTTTCAGAGGACTTCAGCTATGAGACGGGGGTTTAAACCCCCGTCGGACTTCGCTACGAGACGGGGATTTAAACCACATCCAACTATTACACCAGCGATCAAATTTAAACAACCAATCCCAACCCAAAACAAAAAATGCTATAAGATCAACTTTAACTCCTAAACTTGTCCAGCAAACAAAGCACAAAGCAAAATAACACGATAGTTATTACCTCCCAAAAGATTGCCCTATTTCGCTCAGAATTAGCCGCCTATCCCGAAGCTTTAAAAGCCCTCGACGAAATCGAAGATTGCGAAGTAAATATCGAAGATTCTTCAACCCGCCTCCGCAGGTTTCGTTTGTGTCGCCACGAATTCGATTCGCCGGAAATCTCAATCTGCCGCAATTTCAAGCACTATTTTACCCGTTACTGAGCCTGTTTCTAACAACTCATGGGCAGCTTGAGCTTGTTCTAGCGGGAAAGTTTGGCTGACGTGAATTTTGAGCAAATTACGATCGCACAAACGAGCACACTGCTGCAAAATCTTCGCCTGCTGTTGCTGTTCCTCCACCAAACCTTGCAGCATCGGAGTTAACATTAATTCCAGACTAATTCGCAGATTGCGCATTCTCGCTGTTTTCAAATTGCCCAAAGCCGGATCTGGTTCCAAAATCGTTACCAAATCTCCGTAAATCTTCACAGCCGGAATAGTTTGGTAAAAAGTTTCTCCCCCGACAGTATCGAAAGCCAACTCAACTCCTTGTCCCTGAGTCCAAGTCAAAACCTGATCGACAACATCGGTATTTTTGTATAAAATAACTAAATCTGCACCCAAAGAGCTACAAGTTTCGGCTTTTGCTTCGGAACTTACAGTAGTGCAAACCTCAGCACCCTGCAAGGAAGCCAACTGTATCGCGACGTGGCCGACACCGCCGGCACCTGCTAGAATTAGCACTTTTTGGCCAGCTTCCAAGCGCCCTCGATCGTACAGCGATTCCCATGCTGTAATTAAAACTAACGGTGCAGCCGCCGCCTCAGCAAAACTTAAAGCAGCAGGCTTGAGGGCGAGAAAACGTTCGTCTACAACGGCAAACTCAGCATAAGTACCGATCGACCCGCCCAAACCGCCATTGCAGAAAAAAACCTCGTCTCCCACTTGGAAACTCTGCACGCGGGCACCGACAGCCTCTACGACTCCAGCCCCGTCGCACCCCAAAACGTGAGGAGTTTTCTCGGGGTAAAAAGTGCCGCGCGATCGCAACTTAGTATCTATCGGATTGATCCCCGCCGCCCGCAACCGCACCAAAACTTCAGTTTCTGTTTGTATAGTAGGAGCGGGGATATCTTGCAGTCTCAGTACGGAGGGGCTTCCGGGCGTTTCAAAAACAATAGCTTTCATAGCGTGGTCTTAACTCTCTTGTCGCCTGCACTTGCAATCCTACCTTGTATGCGTTACCCATCTGTGACGATATTTAGTTATTTTTAATAAATAGATTGGCTTCAGATAACTACTATAATTTTCGAGCGGTGCTAATCAATGTTCAATCGAGATTTATTCCTGTACTTTGAAATTCTTGCATATCTTCTGGGATTATCGGCGACGTTAGTCTTTGTAATCGCGATTTATCTGAAGTGGCAGCCAAGGTCGCCCAGTTGGCCAACCGCCGCAGAGCAACCGCAGTTTCCAGAATTAAATGACGATTTATCTGCTGGATTGAAAATTCGGAAAAACTTTGGGATTTTCCCCAACTCAAATCCGTTGCCGATCGCTGACAGATTCTTGGGTAAAGTTTTAGGTATTGGCCGCGCTCTATGCTTCGCCCTGCAACAGCGCCCAACTGTCAATTCTTCGCCTCAGATCGGGCCTTCTACCAGCAAAACCCTAAGTCTGAGCATGGAAGGTTCGATCGCCCAAAATGCCGACAACCCACCCAAAGTTCGGGCTTCCCCGCAATTAGAGGAAGACTTGCTAGGCGACATCCTCGCAGGTACTGATTCGCCGGGGGGAGCAGAATTCTTTGATGCCTTAGTTCGCCACTTGGCCTCAGCACTCGGAGTTCGCAGCGCCGTTGTTTCCAAATCGATTAAGTCGATCGAACGCAGCAATGCAACTCCCGCTCAATTGCAAGCTATCAGTTTTTGGAGCGACGGACAGCAGCAGCCAAACTTTGAGTGCAACACCGCCAATACTCCGGAAGCGCTGGTGTTCGAGGAGGGAATGTACTCCTGTCCAGATTCCCTGCTGGAAACCTTCCCACAAGACCGCAGAGCAGTATTTACAGGTGCGCGCAGTTTCCTAGGAGTCTTGCTCAAAAACTCCTACGGCGAACCTTTAGGGATTATTTGTATTTTTCACGATCGCCCCTTGCTAGAATCAAATCTTGCTAAATTTCAACTAATTATCAGCATCTTTGCCGGACGGGCCGCCGCCGAATTAGAGCGGCAGCGCCTAGAAGCAGCACTCTGCACCGTAGAAGCGAAATACTGCGCCCTTGTAGAACAAATGCCGGCTGTCACCTACATTTCTCCCCTCAACCGCAGCGCTGCCAAACTTTACATCAGCCCGCAAATCGAGACTTTTCTGGGTTATTCTGTAGCTGAATGGAGGGCAGACCCCGACCTGTGGCTGAAACTCGTTCACCCAGAAGACCGCGATCGGGTGTTAGTTGAAAACGCCACACAGAAATTCACCGACGGAGAAGATATCTTTGGCGACGAGCCGCTGGTTTCAGAATACCGCGCGATCGCCCGCAACGGTAAAGTCGTCTGGTTCCGCGATCGAGCGCTCGCAGTTCGCGATCGAGCCAGCAACTCCGTGATCTTTCAAGGCGCAATGTTTGACATCACCGAGACTAAAGTAGCCGCCAGCGCCCTGCTAGAAAGCGAGTACCGCTATTACACCTTGGCAAAAATACTGCCAGTCGGGATTTTCCGCGCCGACGCTGCTGGAGATTGCTTGTACGTCAACGAGCGATTTTTGGAGATGGCGGGACTGACTGCGCCAAAGGCATTGGGCGAAGGTTGGGCGCAAAGTTTGCATCCCGAAGACCGCGATCGCATTTTGAGCCAGTGGTATCGCGCTGTCAAAGAGCAGTTGCCTTGTAAGTTAGAATACCGCTTTTGCAACGGCGACCTCACAACCTGGGTATTTTGGCAAGCAGTGCCGGAAATTGGCAACAGCGGGGAAGTTCTGGGCTATCTCGGCACGCTAACCGATATCAGCGATCGCAAACAGGCCGAATTCGCGCTGCAAGAAGCCGAAGAGAAATACCGCAGCATCTTTGAAAATGCGATCGAGGGAATTTTTCAGACGACTGCTGACGGGCGATACCTCAGTGCTAATCCAGCTTTGGCCAGAATTTACGGCTACGAGTCGGCCGCCGAACTGATCGCAAACATCCACGATATCGATCGCCAACTCTACCTCGATCCCAACCGCCGTGTCGAGTTCTTGAGTGCGATCGAACAACACGGTTTTGTGTCTGAGTTCGAGTCCCAAGTTTACCGCGCTGACGGCACCACCATCTGGGTTTCCGAGAACGGCCGGGCTGTTCGCGACGCTAGCGGCAATTTGCTTTACTACGAAGGAACTGTCGAAGATATCACCCTCCGCAAAATAGCCGAAGAGAAGTTGGTACACGATGCTTTGCACGATACGCTCACGGGTTTGCCGAATCGAGCTTTATTTATGGATCGCTTGGGACACGCGATCGATCTTTCCAAACGCCGTCCCGAAGTTTTGTTTGCCGTGCTGTTTATCGATCTAGACCGCTTTAAGGTTGTCAATGACAGTTTGGGGCATTTAGTGGGCGATCGCTTGCTGATCGCGATCGCGCAGCGCCTGGAAATCTGTTTGCGCACTGGAGATACCGTTGCCCGTCTCGGCGGCGACGAATTCGCTATTTTGCTGGAAAACATCAAAAACACCGAGGATGCGATCCACATTGCCGAACGAGTGCAAGCAGAACTAGCACAGCCTTTTTACCTCAACGAATATCAAGTTTTTAGCAGTGCTAGCATTGGCATTGTTTGTTCTGGTTTGCCGCAGCCTTCAAGGGAAAGCAGCCAACTGTTTAGTCCAGGAAATCTGGGAAATATCGATCTGGAAACTTCTTTGTCTTGCTTACCTTCCGACTCCCCTGTTCCCCCGGTGCCGTTCCGAATGTTGTACGATCGACCAGAAGAACTGCTCCGAGATGCAGATGCTGCCATGTATCACGCGAAGGGATTGGGCAAAGCTCGCCACGAAGTTTTTGACTTAAGTATGCACACTCGCGCCGTCGCCCTTTTGCAACTGGAAAATGACCTGCGGCGCGCTTTAGACTCCCAGGAATTTCAGCTTTACTACCAGCCCATCGTCTTTCTAACTAGCGGTAGAATCAGCGGTTTTGAGGCGCTGCTGCGGTGGTATCACCCCCAGCGGGGTTTAGTAGCTCCCGGCGAGTTTATTTTAGTAGCAGAAGAAACTCGATTGATTGTACCTATTGGTTGGTGGATGATGCGATCGGCTTGCCGTCAGATCCACCACTGGCACCAAAAATTCCCAGCAAATCCGCCATTGACTGTCAGCGTCAACCTTTCTAACGAACAATTTAAACAGCCGGATTTAATCGATCGCCTGAGCGAAATTTTACAAGAAACTCAGCTTGACCCACGCACTTTAAAATTAGAAATTACTGAAGGCGTCATCATGGACAATGCCGAATCAGCAGCCGCTATACTCGCCCAATTAAAAAAATTAGAAGTTCAATTATATATTGACGATTTCGGCACTGGCTATTCTTCTTTGAGCCGCCTGCACACTTTTCCCACTGACGCTTTAAAGATCGATCGAGCTTTTGTCAGCCGCATGACTGAAGATGAAGGAAACGAAGCCATCGTACAGACTATTTTAATTTTAGCCAGTCATTTAGGCATGGATGCAATCGCTGAAGGAATAGAAACCATCGAACAGCTTAATTTGCTCAGAGCGCTGCAATGCGAATACGGACAGGGATACTTTTTCTCAAAGCCTGTAGACACCATCACAGCCACAGCTTTGATCGAAAGTCAACCAGTATGGTAATTTGTCTTTGGCCCGCGCAGGGCATGGGGCATGGGGCATGGGGCATGGGGCATGGGGCATGGGGCATGGGGCATGGGGCATGGGGCATAGGGCATCGGGAATTGACCAAACAGGCCAAACAGGGCATTAGTCATGGGTCATGGGTCATTAGTCATATCCAATTGCGTTACATCGAAATGATAACGTAGTGCGAGCATCCCGCTCGCGAGCTGAGGTGAATCAGAGCGCTGAACTCCGAAAATTATGATTCTGATACAACCTGACACGATATCCTTAGTCCTGCCGTCATTCGTCATGAGAAGTCGAAAGTTAAAAGTTAAAAGATACTTTGTGACTAATGACGGCAGGACTAATGACCAAGGACCAATGACTAGCCTTCGACTTCGCGAGCGTCTAAAATGACTAATGACTAATGACTAATGACTTCTTCGTTACACTTTCGCTTCCAAAGACTTGAGAAACTCAGTATTTACCCCCGACTCCCGCGTCAGGGCAATTTTTCCAGTCCGAGCAATTTCCTTAATCCCAAATCTATTTAGAACCTGGACGATCGCCACCATCTTACCCGGATCTCCGACAACTTCCAAAGTCAGCGTATCATCACCAATATCCACCACTCGCGCTCTAAAAATCTGAGCTAACTCAATGATCTCCGATCGCGTCCCGCTAGCAGCATTCACTTTCAGCAACATCAACTCCCGTTCCACACAGGGAATTTCCGTTATATCCTGAACTTTAAGCACGTTAATCAACTTGTACAGTTGTTTAGTCAACTGTTCGATAATCTGGTCATCTCCCGGTACAACCATCGTAATCCGAGACACACCCACTTGCTCCGCCGGGCCGACGGCCAGACTTTCAATATTAAAACCCCGACGCGCAAACAAACCAGCAATTCGAGTGAGGACACCCGCTTCATCTTCTACTAAAACCGAAAGAGTGTGTTTCATTTCTCCAAAAAAGACGCATTTTGTGCAATTCTACTTTCGCGAATTCGCCTTTTAGCAGAAGTGCACGCCCATTGAACCTGCCTTAGATATTTTATCGCGAGTTATTGGCAGTTCCTCTCCGAGAAAAAACCTTAATAAATTTCGCTTTTACCGCAGTCTCGATCCCCCTCGCATCCCCTTAAAAAGGGGGACTGTCGATCGCACTCCTGTCCCCCCCTTCTTAAGGGGGGCGCCGGGGGGATCGGCTTTATATGAACCCTAAACCCGCCCCAACCCGGTTCAGACGGCACGCGATCCAAGTTTTTTGTGTACGAACGTACACAATTCCTCGAGCGAAGAAAAAAATCTTCAAGTCTGGTGGCTGACGGAAACCACAATTTTGACACCAATTGGTGTCAAAACTGCGAAGTACCCAACCGCCCTAACTCACAGAAAAACCCGGTGTTGCAGCGACGGCATTTGGCGGCGGACTTGTTCTAGTCGATCGGGATTAATCTCTGCAATCGCCACACCCGGTTCCTCTCCAGCATCCGCCAAAACCACACCCCAAGGGTCTACAATCATCGCGTGACCGTGAGTTTGACGGCGGCCGTAGTGGTGTCCAGTCTGCGCTGGGGCGATCGTATAACAAGTATTCTCGATCGCCCTAGCTTGCAACAAAACCTTCCAGTGATCCTTGCCAGTGTAAGCAGTAAACGCCGCCGGCACGAACAAAACATCAGCACCCTTGTAGGACAAATGCCTGTACACTTCCGGGAACCGCACGTCATAGCACACCGAAAGTCCCAGCGTCCCCAACTCCGGCGACACATAAATCGGCGGCAAATCTTCACCAGCTTTCACAGTGTTCGATTCCCTGTAAGTAATGCCGTCTGGCACATTCACATCGAATAAATGTACTTTTTTGTACCTTGCCACTTCGCTGCCGTTTGGGTCTACCAGCAAGCAAGTATTGTATACCTTCCCCCCATCCGTCGGCACGGGAAATCCGCCGCCCAGAATCGTCACCTGGAACCGCTGGGCCATGGTTTTGAGGAATTTTTCGCTTTGGAGTCCGATCGTCTCTGAAGAAGCAATCTTCTCCTCCTCTTCTCCCATAAACGAGAAATTTTCTGGTAAGGAAACTAACTCTGCACCCCGACGCACTGCCAGGTCGATTAATTCCTCTGCCTGCACCAAATTTTTTTGCAGGTCAGGCAAGCTAGTCATTTGAATTGCTGCGGCGAGATAAGACTTCATCGATTCACAATATTAGTCATTAGTCAATAGTCATTGGGCATGGGGCATGGGGCATGGGGCATTGGCCAAACAGGGCATTGGGCATTGGGCATTGGGCATTAGTCATTGACTGTCAACTGTCAACTGATTAACGCTGTCAACTGTCAACTATCAACTGATTAACGCTGTAACTGTCAACTGTCAACTGTCAACTCATTAACGCTGTCAACTGAATGAAGCCGACGTGGCATTCAACCAACTCATCAGATTTGAGAGTTTTGAGCTTTGAGCTTTAAATTAACCTTTAACTCACAACTCACAACTCAAAACTCTCAACTTTTCTACCTAGGTTTTGCAACCTAATCCCCGTCAAATCTTAAGGCATCGGATGGAAAAGCAAATCTGGGAAAAAGCGGTTAAATTCAATCAAACCCGCAGCTTGAATAGCGATCCAAAGCGTTGCCAATACTGGTGCGGTCGAAAGAAACTTGACAAAATATTGCATGAATTCTGCTCCTGAAAATTCGAGACAGTTGGTAATTGCCGATCGCTCGGTAAGGAGCTAATTGCTAACTTGCCGTTAATTGATTAACTGTTAGCTATTAGCGTTGGCTCCATTTCCCTATTTTAGCGGGGGGAAACAGTAATTTCGTCGTCCTTGGCAAACATTTCACCAGTGGTGATTTCTTTGAGAGCTGCCAGAGGCCACAAAAAGCCAGTCAGCATACAGGAGATTGCCACAGGAACGTCGATTATAATCTCTTTTTCCTCTGGAGTCGCTGATTTTTTAGCAATTTGCAGATAAGCGCGGCCTACCCAACCAATCCAACCAGCAATATACAAGAACAGCACGCTAGGAATCAAAAAGTCGCCAGCATAAGCCAAGTTACCGTCTACGATTAAGTGTGGGTATCCTTCCGGGCCGCACATAGCCGCAGAATAGCGCTCGAATCTTGCCTTTGCAGATGCCGGGTCGCCATTGGTAGAACGTGCATCTTTAGCCAGTTCCTTGAACGCGGGGGAGTCCTTGCACGGCACTAAATTGTAAGCCGAAGCAACTGGAGCAAAACTGATCCACAGACTAACCACTAAAATTGCAGCAAACAATCGTCGCATGAAATTGTTTCCTTTTGTTACAAAACAATAAGTTTTTCTACAAGCATTTCAACTTGCCGATCTCTAATCCAGATTACCGCATTTGTTGACAATGCGAAGCATCGATCGTTGATGCGGCAAATCCCAATAGAATTAGGGATTCGCGTTTCATCACATCAGTACATCAGTCAGTGCCAAGCTAGCAATACCGCGAGGATATTTCACAGCCTGCATCTGATGATGGGCTTAACTGTCGCGAGCGGGCAAATATCCTTAACAATAACCTGAGTACAGGCATAGCGGGGGACTTGCACCAAATTAGTTAAGCTAGCAATAGCTAACCTATCAAATAAAATTACCAGTTAATGGCAACCATTTTCGCGATCGAAACAAGTTGTGACGAAACAGCAGCAGCAATTGTTAAGAATCGTCAAGTTTGCAGCAATGTTGTAGCATCACAAATTAAAATCCACGAGGAGTACGGCGGGGTAGTGCCCGAAGTAGCTTCGCGGAGCCACCTAGAAATGCTAAATCAGGTAATTGCCGAGTGTCTGAGTGAAGCCAACCTGAGTTGGTCAGAAATTGACGGGATTGCAGCGACTTGTGCCCCCGGTTTAGTAGGTGCATTGTTAGTCGGGCTGACAGCGGCGAAAAGCTTGGCAATAGTCCACCAAAAACCTTTTTTAGGCGTCCACCACCTGGAAGGGCACATCTACGCTTCTTACCTAATCGAACCAGACTTGCAGCCGCCGTTTTTGTGCTTGTTAGTTTCCGGGGGACACACCAGCTTAATTTATGTTAAAGATTGCGGCGTTTACGAAACAGTAGGACAAACGCGCGACGATGCGGCGGGCGAAGCTTTTGATAAAGTCGCCAGACTGTTGCAGCTAGGATATCCCGGCGGGCCGCTGATGGACAAATTGGCCGCCCTGGGGAATCCCCAAGCATACCCCCTCCCAGAAGGCAGAATTTCGCTACCTGGTGGCGGCTACCATCCCTACGACAGCAGTTTTAGCGGGTTGAAAACAGCAGTTTTGCAATTAGTGCAGAAACTCAAAAAACAAGATATTAATGTCGGCGGCGAAGGCGTCTTGGCTGCCTCTACAATTAATGATATTGCGGCGAGTTTTCAGGAAACAGTAGCGAAGGGTTTAACCAAAAGGGCGATCGACTGTGCGCTAAATTTAGGACTTACCACCATAGTAGTCGGCGGCGGAGTTGCAGCCAACAGCGGACTGCGATCGCACTTACAAGCCGCAGCAGTCAAAAATAACTTGCGAGTATTGTTTCCCCCATTAAAATATTGCACGGACAACGCAGCAATGATCGGCTGTGCGGCGGCGGAACACTTGCAGCGAGGACACACATCACCCCTAAATTTGGGAGCAAATTCGCGGATGCCTGTTAGCGATATCATGGAACTGTACAATCTGAATATTGACAGTTAGATCGGACAGCAGTTGAAACTACGTCTAGACAAAGGAAGTATTTGTAGGGTGTGTCGCCCTCAAAAACGCCTAAAAGTCGATCGACAATCTTATCGCGACGCACCTTACACCATATTTGAGGAAACAAGCCCGAAAATTTCTTGTAGCAATAATTTTTATAAATTGTATCTGGTGCGTCGCCATAAGATCGTCGATATTTGTTTGGGAATTTTTGAGGGCGACACACCCTACGACTACAAATACTTCTTCCTTCAGTATCCGTTACATCCGTTATATAATCCGTTGCCGAACTTCCTTCTTCCTTAACCCATGAACATCCGCGACGCCGTTGAAAGCGATTTACCAGCAATTGTCCAAATATACAACGCAGCAGTACCGGGCAGAATGGCGACAGCAGATTTACAAGCAGTCTCAGTCGAAAGCCGCCTCGCATGGTACAGAGAACACTCGCCCTATTCTTTGCCAATTTGGGTAATGGAATCAGAACAAAATATCGTCGGGTGGCTGAGTTTTCAGCTTTTCTACGGACGCGCCGCCTATCAGCATACAGCAGAAATTAGCATCTACGTAGCGCCCGATCGCCAAAACTGCGGAATCGGAAAAAAATTATTGCAATCGGCAATCACGCGGAGTCCAGAATTGAGACTTAGAACCCTGATGGCAATAATTTTTGCTCACAATCAGCCGAGTTTAACTTTGTTCCAGAAATTTGGTTTTCAGCAGTGGGGATATCTGCCGCAAGTTGCCGAACTTGACGGCGTGGAAAGAGATGTGATTATTCTGGGTTTGCGCTTGAGCGCACAATCGCGATAAAATTGGTTCGATGGTTCGGATTTGAGTCCTCTGATTTTTATGCGGACTGAAGTCCTCACTACAAACCTTTGGGATTGAATATAATTCGCTCTATCTGCTGATTTTTATGCGGACTGAAGTCCTCACTACAAACCTTTGGGATTGAATATAATTCGCTCTATCTGCTGATTTTTA
>NZ_JAUBUN010000006.1:14182-15276 GCF_036702665.1 Microcoleus sp. Aus8_D2 | reverse complement strand
TGCGGACTGAAGTCCTCACTACAAACCTTCGATTGAATATAATTAGCTCAATCTGCTAAAATTGTAATTTCATCCAAAGATGCGATCGCCACATCAGCCGTTTCCAAATGACTAACCTGGGCATTTCCCCAACAAATCCCGATACAGCCAGCCGCGCCCGCATTCTTACCCATCTGAATATCACCCGTTGAATCTCCCACCATTAAAGTCCCCGCCGGATTGACTCCAAGTTTTTCGCAAGCTTGCAAAAACAATTTTGGATCGGGTTTATTAAGTTCCGTAGAATCCACGCCCATTTCTAACTGAATCCACTCGCTTAATTCGTGGGTTTTCACAAATCTCTGCACAGAAGCAGTCGTAGCCGCCGAAAGAATTCCCAGCTTCAAACCAGCTTCCGAAAGATATTTCAGCACTTCCAAACTGCCGACAAACATAGGAGAAGATGAAACATTTTTAAACATTTCGTCAGCTTCATCAAAAGCGCGGCGCGCAATAGTTAAAGATTCCAGCCATCCCCTGCCGGTTTCAGCGATGTATCCCGCCGCCACAATCTCATTTTCCCGGCGACTACCGACGGCCATCAAGCCTGTGGGATCAATGCTAGCGCCTTCGATACCGAAAGCCATTTGTAAAGGCTCTCCAACGCCGGGAATTTGAGCGTCTGCGAGGCGCGCTCGCTTAAGTCCCAAATGTCTCAACAATTCCTGAGAATCTTCTAGAGTGCCGTCTTTGTCAAAGATTATGGCTTCGATATTTGAGAAGGTAATGCCCCGACATTTAATAGTTACCAAGAATCCGAACTCCCGAATTTATATATTTTTCTATATTATCTCATATGCTGCTATTTTTGGCAAATTTTACACCAATTATCAAAATTTATACAGCAATACCTGTAGGGTGCGTCGCTTTCAAAAATTCCCGAAAAAAATCGACAATCTGATAGCGACGCACCATTGCAGCGAGCCGAGCGCAAACAAACCCAAAAATATTCGGATTGTTTGTTTGGCTCCATGTCTCTTTTTGGCAAATTTTACACCAATTATCAAAATTTATACAGCAATACCTGTAGGGTGCGTCGCTTTCAAAAATTCCCG
>NZ_JAUBUN010000006.1:0-14082 GCF_036702665.1 Microcoleus sp. Aus8_D2 | reverse complement strand
AAAAAAATCGACAATCTGATAGCGACGCACCATTGCAGCGAGCCGAGTGCAAACAAACCAAAAAATATTCGGATTCTTTGTTTGGCTCGATGTCTCATGTGCGTCGCTTTCAGATTGTCGCTATTTATTTACAGATTTTCGGTAGCGACGCACCCTACAAATACTTCGTAGCATGGTTTTTTCTAACTGGCACTCATGTGCGCCGCTTTCAGATTGTCACTATTTATTTACAGATTTTCGGTAGCGACGCACCCTACAAATACTTCGTAGCAGGGTTTTTTCTAACTGGCACAAGAAGGTGCGTCGCTTTCAGATTGTCGCTATTTATTTACAGATTTTCGGTAGCGACGCACCCTACAAATACTTCGTAGCAGGGTTTTTTCTAGCTGGCACTCATGTGCGCCGCTGTCAGATTGTCACTATTTATTTACAGATTTTCGGTAGCGACGCACCCTACAAATATAAAAAAATGGTGTAATAGTTTCAATGGTAGATATCCAAAATTATTTAAAATCTTCCTACTAAATTGGCAACAATTAATGCTAGTTGAACGGGCTTTACAGGCTTAGCAATATGTGTTTGAAAACCCGCTGCGATCGCCCGATCGCGTTCTTGCTCGCTCGCATACGCAGTCAGGGCTGCGGCGGGGATATGTCCTCCGGCTGTCGCCGCAAGGGTTCGCACTTGCCGAATTAAGGAATATCCGTTTTCTTCAGGCATTCCCAAATCCGAAATCAGCACGTCATATCTGTTGGGGTTTTCCGTCAACTCAGCCATCGCCATTCTTGCAGATTCCGCCGTCACCACCTCGGCGCCGTAGCTTTCCAGCACAAATTTTAAGAGCTCGCGGGTATCAGCCTCATCATCGACAACTAAAACCTGCAAATTTTCCAAAGAAGGGACGCGCTCGCTTGAGGCGTTCCAAGGCTCTGAAAATACAGCAGCCTCTAAATCGTTTGGCGGTGTCAAATCTTCAGGCGAAGCTCGCAGCGGCAATCTTACAGTTATTGTAGTTCCTTGTTCGTGCCCCGCACTTTCGGCCTGCACTGTTCCTCCGTGCAATTCGACAAGATGGTAGACGATCGACAAACCCAATCCCAACCCTTGATTAATCTTAGTGGTGCTAGAATCTCCTTGGCGGAAGCGATCGAAAATATACGGTAACAACTCCGGCGCAATCCCTTTTCCGGTGTCGGTGACTCGAAGTTCAGCGTGAGGCTCGATCGCCTGCAACACAATTTCCACTCGTCCCCCCGATGGAGTAAACTTAATCGCATTAGATAAGATATTCCACAAAACTTGCTGCAAGCGATCGATATCGCCTAAAACAGTTGCAGAACTCAAATACGAAACAATTTCAATGTTTTTTGCTTCCGCTGAAAATTGCACCCCATCGATCGCAGCTTGCACCACTAACCGCAGATCGATCGCACAGGTATTAAGTTGCAGCTTGCCGTTTGTAATCCGGGAAATATCGAGCAGATCTTCGATTAACTGAGCTTGCGCCCTGGCGCTGCGCTCGATCACCTCTAGGGCGCGATCCGCTGCTGCTGTCGTCATGTTCTTGGAGCGCAGCATTTGCGCCCACGCCAGAATCGGAGTCAGGGGATTGCGGAGTTCGTGGGAGAGATTCGCCAGAAATTCATCCTTAGCACGGTTAGCAATTTCTGCCTGTTGGCGGGCTGACTTTTCCTGCTGCAATAACTGCGATCGCTCTGTCTCAAACTGCTTGCGATCGGTGATATCCTCGATCGACAGCAGAATCATAGAAACACTGTCTTCTGGTTCAACTTTACAAGCGTTTAGCAGCACCGTTTTCGGCCCCTGCGACTTAAAAATCTGCTCCACCTCAAAATTTTTGATTTCTCCAGTATTAACCAGAACATCTTGCAACAGAGCTCGCAACAGCGAGATATTCCACAGCCCGTTAGCCAGTTCAAACAAAGAAGCTTGCGCGGTTTCTGAGACTGACACTTGAAACGTTTCGTGGAACGATCGATTGGCGGTGTTCACTTTAAAATTAGCATCCAGCACGATTAAAGGTGTCGGCACGCTTTCCACAATTATTTCCGCATAGTTGCGAGCTTTTTCTAAGGTAACAGCGCTGCGTTTGAGAGCATCAATATCAATCAAAACCATCACCACACCCTCAATCTGGTTTTCGCTCGTCCGGTAAGGACGAATCCGGAGGGCGTACCAATATCCCGATAGAGTTTGCACTTCTTGTTCTTTCGTATTGAGAGTTTCCATCACCTCCAAAATCATCGGTTCCAACTCGGGAAGCTCCAGATTGGCTCGGATGTCGCTAAACGGGCGCCCCACATCCGTAGAAATTAGATTGAACAGCCGCTGCGCCATGGGCGTAAAGCTGCGAATCCGCAAATCGTTTGCCAGCATTAAAATTGGAATATTGATGCTCGCTAGCAAATTAGTCACGTCGTTATTAACCTGCTGCAAATCGAGATTGCGAGTGCGAAGTTCCTCGACAGTGGTAATTAGTTCTTCGTTCGTAGCTTGAATTTCTTCTTTTGCCGTTTCTAATTCTTCGTTAATGCTTTGCAGTTCCTCGTTGCTGGAAATAATTTCTTCGTTAGCCACTCTCAGGTCTTGGTTGAGATTTTCTTGCTCCTCGATCACCGTTTGCAGGTGGGCTTGAGCTACTGTTTTCTCTTGGTTGGCGGTGACAAGTTCCTGCCTGAGCCGCACAATTTCTCGCTCTAAATCGTTGGGTTCTGAGCTGTCAAAATTTACGGTTTCCAGCTCGTCGATCGCACCGGCAGAAGCTTCTTCAAACAGCACCAAGAAATAGCGCGCTTCGGCGATCGCAGGCTGGAACGGAATCACCTCAAAATTGACAAGATTCGAGCCATCGCCCTCTTGCACCCTCACCCGTTCTTTTCTCACAGTCACGTTCTGAGTTTGCGCTTGATAAATAGCCGTGCGAAGTTCCACAGACAATCCTGCAACAGCCATGGCGAACAAATTTAAACTCGGTGTTCCCGGTGTGAGTCGCAAGTAGCGATTGGTATCTCCCCGCAGTTGCAAAATCTCCATGTGCTCGTTGACTACCGCACCGACAGCAGCACAGCGATTTAAAATCAATTGGTCTGTTTCGCGCTGCAAGTCAAAGTTATTGGTAAAATTAGAATTCATTCGCTGGGGATTTTCTAGTTGGGTTACGGGAGAGAAACTTGTCGCAAAGGACAGTCGGGGACGAGTTGCGGTTAACTTTTTGGCATAAATTTTCGACGACCCGTCGGCTAAACTAAATAAGTCCGAGGATTTTCCCGTACTTTCGGAAGTGCCGAGCATCAAGAAGCCTGTTGGGTTGAGACTGTAATGAAAAATCGATAAAACTCGTTTTTGTAAAGGTTCTGCCAAATAAATCAGCACATTGCGGCAACTAATTAGATCGAGATTAGAAAAAGGCGGGTCGATTCCTAAGTTTTGTCGGGCGAACACGCACAGTTCGCGGACTGCTTTGCTGATGCGATATCCGCCTCCTTCAGCCGGGACAAAGAAGCGGTGGCGCCGCTCCGGTGAAACGCCTAACATCTGGTTTTCTAAGTAGAAACCTGACCTCGCTTTGCCGATCGCCCTTTCGCTGATATCGGTAGCAAAAATCTGGATCGGCAGGGAAATATTGCGATCGCTCAAAAACTCTAACAGGCAAATGGCGATCGAATAAACTTCTTCACCAGTCGAACATCCCGCCACCCAAATCCGTACCGGAGCTTCTGCCGATTTATTTGGGGTAATCGTCGGGAAAACTTGCTCTTTTAAGTGTTGAAAAACTTCTAAGTCGCGGAAAAAACTCGTGACGTGGATCAAAATTTCTTCATATAAAGCTTTGACTTCCGCCGGATGTTCCTGCAAATATTGGGCGTAATCTTCCAATCTCTCCAGCTTGTACAGCAACATCCGCCGCTGGATTCGCCGGTTCAAGGTGGCTGCTTTGTAGTTGGTGAAGTCAACACCTGTAGTGGATTTGAGCAGCGCAAAAATTGTCGCCAAGGCAGATCCGGGTTCTGGCAATTCCTCAGCAGTAACCAGGGGAACAGGCCCGGCGAGAAGAGCATGGCGGCTGAGATTTGCCAGTTCCCGCGCAATGGCTTCAGGCGACAAAACGAAGTCTACACTGCCTGTAGCGACGGCTGTACTGGGCATACCGTCGAATTTTGCGGTTTCTTCGCATTGAGCAAAAGTCACGCCTCCGGCTGCTTTAATTGCCATCAGTCCCAAGGCGCCGTCTCCATCGGCCCCCGATAAAACTACGGCGATGGCTTTGTTTCCCCGATCGACTGCTAAGGACTCAAAAAACGCATCCCCCGGCATATATTTGCCAAAAACCTTCTCCCGGGCCATCAGTTTCAGGGTTCCTTCCAGCAGCAGCAGCTTGGTATTCGGCGGAATGATGTAGACGTGATTTGGTTCTGCAATCATCCCCTCTGCGACCTCCCGCACGGGCATCGGCGTGCTTCTGGCGAGAATCTCGCCCAGCAGGCTTTGGCGATCGGGCGCTAAGTGCTGGATCAGGACAAATGCCATGCCAGTATCTGGGGGTAAGTGCCTCAGCAACTGGATAAATGCTTCTAATCCTCCCGCAGATGCTGCAATCCCGACGATGGGAAATGGGGCGTCTGTTTTGGGTTCCGCATTGAGGTCGATCGATTCCGGTGTATTTTCCTCAGATAAGTTCATATGCTTGATTTCCATACCACAGTTACCAGCAGCTAACCTATAGCGGTTCTCAAGCGTGGTGAGGATAGCCCGGTTTGGCCGGTTTGGCCGGTTTGGCCGGTTTGGCCGGTTTGGCCGTCAAGTACCTCATCTTTCTGAGAAAGGCTATATCTTCTCAGTTTGGGAAGATGTAATGCGGACTATTCTAATACCAACTTGAGTTGCCAACATGACGCAACCCCCCTAAGGATTACATATAGTATCAGACTGATTAAAGGATTTAGACAGAAACACTCAAGCAACCGGGTTTTTTAACTCACAGGCGGCGGAAATAATGATTTTTTGCTAGGAAAATGCGGTTGTTACGTAAATGCTAAATTTTATGTGATTCTTGGGGATGTGTTGGAGCGATCGCAAAAATGGCGATCGGCTTTACATTTGGTTGCGTGGGGCGATCGGCTAGTGGTTGATACCAATCAACAATGTGTTATATCCCTACAAAATCAGCAATATTTGTAGGGACACGGCACCGCGGTCTCCGGCACTACAAGATGAGGATACAACAATCTTATATCCTACAAAATCATGCAGCAAAAAAACTTTGTGCAGATTCTAATTTTTTGTAAATATTCAACTCATTTTTTAATTTATGTAGCCTCACCAACCCAGTTTATTGGGAGATTTCTCCTGACTCAATGCAAAACTCGTAGCAACCGGGTTGATAGCTAAAGATGAGTAAGCCCTCACAAACAAATGGCAATGCCGCGCCCACAATCCCGGCGCAAGAAACGGCAATCCAGTGTCCATAATTTCTGCCAAAAAAATGGCATTTTCGTGTCCGCAATCCCCGCCCAAAAACGGCACTGTTGTTTCCCTACAGATGCTCGGTTTTGGGAATTGGTATTATATCGTGTCGGTAGATTACCATAACAAAAAATGTTTGTAGTGCGTCCTGGTGTCCGCAGGATTTGGCGGACACCAGGACGCACTACAAACCTTAATTAAAAACAAAAAAAAGAGGGACAATCCCCTCTTTCGAGCGCAGTGACTGCAAT
Source organism: Microcoleus sp. Aus8_D2 (assembly GCF_036702665.1). NCBI lineage: Bacteria > Bacillati > Cyanobacteriota > Cyanophyceae > Oscillatoriales > Microcoleaceae > Microcoleus > Microcoleus sp. Aus8_D2. Next base: position 8,347 of record NZ_JAUBUN010000006.1, on the reverse strand, counting down.
GTTATTCGACCGTTGCAGGAGGGATTTCTTCCTCTACTAATACTGCTTCCGGTGCGGCTTCGACTGCTACTTCGGGTTCATCTTCTTCCATTGCTGAGGGCACATCTTCGAGTATTTCATCGGATATGTCCTCAACATCAGTTGATTCTACAGGAATGTCTATGCCTGCTTTAGCTTGCTTTTGAGCCAGCATTTTCTCCCGGAACTTAGCTGCCATTTCTTCAGCTTTTTCATAAACCAATTCGCGATTTTTGACCATCGCGCCCGGTTCCGGTTCCAACTGCTTGGTGGAGAGAGAAATCCGGCCTCTGTCGGCATCCAAGTCAATGATCATCACTTTCACTTCGTCGTTGACATTGAAGACGCTATGAGGCGTATCGATGTGATCGTGCGAAATTTCTGAGATGTGCAGCAAGCCGCTGACGCCGCCGATGTCGATAAATGCACCGTAAGGCTTGATACCGCGCACTGTACCGGTGACCACTTCCCCGACTTCGAGACGGTTCATCTTCTTTTCGACCAAAGCGCGACGGTGGCTCAACACTAGGCGGTTGCGGTCTTCGTCTACCTCTAAGAATTTTAATGGCAATTCTTCGGCGACCAATTCTTCCTTCGGTTTGCGGGTACTGATGTGAGAACCGGGAATAAAGCCTCGCAACCCTTCAATTCTCACGAGTGCGCCGCCTCGGTTGGTGGCAAATACTTGCGATCGCACCGTAGCATCTTCCGCTTGCAGTTGTCGCACTCTTTCCCAAGCCCGCATATACTCGATGCGCCGGATGGACAGGGTTAATTGTCCGTCTTCGTTTTCATCGGTGAGGATGAAAAATTCTCTGGTTTCGTTTGATTGCAATACCTCTTCAGGGTTTTCGACTCGATTGATCGACATTTCCTGAATGGGAATGTACGCTGCTGTTTTAGCACCGATATCAATCAGAGCGCCCCTCGGTTCTATACTAAAAACTGTACCCGCGACTACATCGCCCGGGCTAAAGTGATAGTCATATTTATCTAGTAGGGCTGCAAAATCCTCGTGAGTAAAGCCGATGTCTTTGACTGTGGTTTTGAGATTGACCATGCGAATAGTTTCCTAGGATTTCTCTCCTTCATGTTTTTCGTTTGTGCCGGCAGATATTAGAGATTTTGGTGAAAAAGCGGTTAACTTTTTTCAAAATATTTTACGAAAGTCAGTTTGTGCTAACTTTTGCTCTTTTGCTGGGTACACCCCAGCGCTTGCCATTACTGTTACCCTAAACTCTGCGTTAAAACGTTTAATTTTAACATTCCGAGTCAAGTAGACTATTTTGACATACTCACCGCCCTAAAAGTGCGGTGATTCTTGACGTTTCACAGGGTGATGCTACAGTCGTAGTCTTACTCTCCCTCCACGTCCATTTATAGTCGTGGCCATGCCCTATCCCGACTTCTTAAATAGTATAGCAGCAGAAAGCCGTCCTAAAAGGACGGGGTTTTAGACCCAATTTTTCCGATCTACTTACCCGCATACTGCTTTTAAATTAATTTGAGCGAGCTTAGCTGGGAGTTGCGCAGGATGCGGGGCTTTCTCGATCGACTGCGCCGACATCCCGCGCCTCTGGCTCTAAATCTGAAGGAGTTTCTCGCTCTTGGGCCTCTTCGGCTTCATTGAGGGGATTTTGAAGGTGATTTAAGGTATCTACAAAATCTCGGATGCCTCGAAATTGGCGATATACCGAGGCAAAACGGACATAAGCGACTTCGCTGAGCGGCCGCAGGTGCGATAACACCAGTTCCCCAATTTCTGAGCTGGCGATTTCTCGGAGCGATCGACCTTGAAGTTGGGCTTCGATTTCTTCTGCGAGGGTTTCGAGTTCTCCGGAAGACAAACCTGTTTTTTCGCAGGCCCGAACCAGTCCTCTGACTAATTTTGACCGATCGAAAGATTCGCGCTTGCCGTCCCGCTTGATCACCGTAATCGGCACAAATTCTATGCGTTCGTAAGTTGTGAAGCGGTGCTGACAGCTCAAACACTCGCGCCGCCGACGGATGCTTTGACCTGATTCGGCTGAACGCGATTCGAGAACGCGACTATTTGTGTGTTGGCAGGAGGAACAGCGCATGATTGCTGATTGTAACAGGCGTTGCTAGCAAATTGCCATTCATCTCACCGCGCGGGGGCTGATGAATGGCTGGACTAGAAAAATGACTAGGCACACAGCGGTGAGCATAGGTGTCAACTTAAGCTAAAACCTACTTTTAGACTGCTGTGTGATGACTAGGCTAGATCCCCCCTAACCCCCCTTAAGAAGGGGGGGACAAGAGCTTCAAAGTCCCCTGACTATCAGGAGGGGACAGCAGTCTTATCAAAGTCCCCCGACTATCAGGGGGGGCAGCAGTCTTATCAAAGTCCCCTGACTATCACGGGGGGACAGCAGTCTTCTCTCAAAGTCCCCCTTCGATCGGGGGATTTAGGGGGATCGAGACTCTGCTATAAACAAGAGATACAAAGGTTTTTAGGCCATTGTTGACACCCCTTGGCTGCCGGCGTATAGCTAATTATTTGCCAATCCGGGGTGGTTCCCGAAAGGCGATCGCAAAAAATAGTACACCTAAGGCTAAAGCCAGAATCAAAATGTAAGCAACGCTTTCCATGTTAAATTTTCCCTATCTTCCCTTGCCGTATTATTTTATCTTAATTAGTGATTTGATTATTAACTAAAAAAACCCGGTTTCTTGAAGAAACCGGGTTTTTGTGCACCGGGGAAGTTTCCCGGTGCTCTGTGAAAGCGGCAGAAAACTAGATAGATTCTTCTCTTCTTGTGGTCTTGTCGCCCAGTTTTTGGAACAAGCCCCACTCGACTTGCTCTTCTAAGTCAGCCTCAACTCCAGCAAACACGTCGCGGAAAATAGTCCGAGAACCGTGCCAGATATGACCGAAGAAGAATAGCAAAGCAAAGCAAACGTGTCCGAAAGTGAACCAACCGCGAGTTGAAGTGCGGAAAACCCCGTCAGACTTCAAGGTTTCGCGATCGAATTCAAATACTTCACCCTTTTGGGCAGCGCGAGCAAACTTCTTAACATCTAGAGGATTCTTAAAAGTTTGACCGTTGAGTTCGCCACCGTAGAAGCTGACAGTAACTCCGCTTTGTTCAAAGCTGTATTTTGATTCAGCACGGCGGAAGGGGATGTCAGCGCGAACGACCCCATCTTTGTCCGTCAAAATTACTGGGAAAGTTTCAAAGAAGTTCGGGAGGCGGCGCACCGACAACACCCGTCCGTCGTTGTCAGTAAATACTGGATGGCCCAGCCAAGTTTTAGCGATACCGTCGCCGTTGACCATCGCGCCTGCACGGAACAAACCACCTTTAGCAGGAGAGTTGCCCACGTAGTCGAAGAAAGCCAGTTTTTCGGGAATTTTTTCGTAAGCTTCTTGGAAGCTTTGGCCCGCGGCTAAGCTAGCTTGAGCTCTGCGATCGATCTCTTGTTGGAAATAGTTGCCATCCCACTGATAGCGAGTCGGGCCAAAAAGCTCGATCGGAGTAGCAGCAGAACCGTACCACATAGTACCCGCAACCACGAAAGCTGCAAAGAACACAGCAGCGATACTGCTAGAAAGTACAGTTTCGATGTTACCCATCCGCAGGGCTTTGTAAAGACGTTCCGGCGGCCGCACAGTCAAGTGGAACAAACCGGCAATTACGCCGACTACACCCGCTGCAATGTGGTGAGCGACGATGCCGCCCGGATTGAACGGATCGAAGCCTTCAGGGCCCCAAGCAGGCGCCACTGGTTGGACGTGACCGGTCAAGCCGTAGGGGTCAGAAACCCACATTCCCGGGCCAAAAAGTCCAGAAAGGTGAAATGCGCCGAAGCCAAAGCAGAGCAAGCCGGAGAGGAACAAGTGAATGCCAAACATTTTTGGCAAGTCGAGGGCTGGTTCGCCGGTGCGAGGATCTCTGAAGAGTTCCAAATCCCAGAATACCCAGTGCCAGACTGCTGCTAAGAACAGCAAACCAGAGAGGATGATGTGAGCGACGGCGACGCCTTCAAAAGACCAGAAGCCTGGATCGACGTTAGTTTCGCCGGTGAGGCTCCAACCGCCCCAAGAACCGGTAACTCCCAAGCGAGCCATAAAGGGTAGCACGAACATCCCTTGACGCCACATCGGGTTCAGAACTGGATCTGTGGGGTCAAAGATTGCTAGTTCGTAAAGGGCCATTGAGCCGGCCCAACCTGCCACGAGGGCAGTGTGCATTAAGTGTACAGAAATCAATCGACCTGGGTCATTTAAGACGACTGTGTGTACGCGATACCAGGGTAGTCCCATTGACTGCGGTTCTCCAAGGTGTAAGTGATGATGTCTATTTTGACGGAAAAATCAGATTCTCAATGCCGTGCAGTTACCTGCGGGCTTTAAATTCTGCCTTTTGCCGAATCCTTTCTACCTTCACAGGTGGAGGCATAAAAATGAAAGTTATTTAAAGAAGTGTATCGAGTCCCCAGTCCTTTTGCAAGAGTTTTAGTTGTAACCTACTTTTAGGGAAATATACTCAACGCCCGATCGGGCGATCGCCCGCATCCGCTCGCAAAATCTCCCCCAGCCAAACTCCCTGTTAAAAACAATACACCCAGCGCTGCCGGGAGCGTTTGCGTCAAAGTGGATGCCAAACTCCGATCGAGCCTGGCCCGTAGGAGAAACCACCGGATCGGGCGTGATGTGAAAAAAGTTGCCCTCAATCCCTCGCGTATCTGACCAGTAAGGCGTAGTTGGTATTTTGTAGTCAAACCCTTGTGGAATTGGGCCTTTCCCCCGCTGCCACTGATCGCCGTGTTGCTGCCAGCCCGCACATCCGGAAGTCGCTAAATAATCAATCTTGTTTCCATCTGGGTAAATTAGTTGCAAGTTGCCGTATAAAAGCTCAACAGCAGCTCGCAACCGCATAGTAAAAATTAAATTGTGTGCTGTCATTTGTTTTCAATTTCCCTAACGCGATCGCGCAACGCGCCAATTAAATAATCAGTTTCAGCAATTGTTTTGGCAAAACCTATTCGCCCCTGCAAATAACCCTTATCCTCGGACAACCTCGCTATTGCATCAACTAAATCTGTCAAATTTGCATTGGGATTTGCTAGCAGTTCTCTCGCCGCTATTCTTGGCATATTTTTAGCGTTCCTTAAATCCAGAATTTCCAGAAATCCAAGATTCGATATGATCGAGCCTTTTCCCGTAAAATTTTATAACCTCTTGCGTCTTTGCTCGCTCCTCTGCTGCAACGATGGCTTCTTTTTGCATATCTTTTAGAAGTTTCCAAATCAAACCCATCAACCCAAGAAGGCAACTTAATACAGCTAGATCAATTTTGAGCAACGTTGAGGTGAGATTCATTGTAAACTTTAAGATTGTGTTATTAGCTTTGAAAAACTATGGAACCGCAATTTGAGCCACTGAACGAGCAAAACCACGTTTTTTGTGTTTTAGAACCCGAGGCAAAGCTTTACGTTTGCACTGACAAAACTCACACAACTCAAGGTTTTTTAGAAATTATGACAAGTTTTTTGAAAAGTAACGTGTTTGGATCGGGATTTGATTTTTGGACAAAAACAGGAGTGCAATGCAATTTGTTGCAAGTTGGCGCAACTGGATGGGTGACAGGCAAAATTCGCGTCAAAATTAGCTGAGAATTTGCGCCCGATAAAATCGAATAAGTTATTGCAATTAACTTACTTCAACTCGGATAAAATAACGCGATTCTTGAATTATTGCCCTGTAAAAGCGAAAGTACCGTTTAAGTTGAATTTTGTAAGTAGCCAAGCCCGATTCGAGGTAATCGGGCAACACAGGCAAATTGAGCAAAATTCTATTAGAAGACGGATAAACTATTAAAGCTTTTTCTTCAACGGGCAACTCTCCTTCCACTTGCCAAACTCTTCTAATTAAAAGCCTAGATTTAATGCTTGATACAGGGCCAGTAGCAATGTACGTCAAGCGAATTAAATCTTGATCAATAGCTGAAAGCTCCGTAGCGTTCCAGCTATTTAAATTTGCCATGTCCAAGGTTCCTAGAGTGAGCCAAGCCATTCGTCACCCAAACTCCATGCGTCACTTGTTTCTACTTCTTCGTAGGCATCAACGAACTCTACATATTCGTCGAGTTCGCCACTTAAAAGGTAATCTTTTAATCGCTTGTCGTCAGCAAGCTCAAATAAACCGCTACCGTCTTGAATCAAATGCAACGTTTCGGCAGATTGATTTGCAATTTGCTTGTAAAAAAACGGCAATTCAGCTAACGTTTCTTGAAATTCGAGATGATGCGGTAATAAAAGCACTAATCAATCTCCAAACTTGCGAGCACTACCGCTGGAAGTCCAATCAGCCGGCAAAGTTACTCCATCGGCCACAAAGGTTTCAATTCTTAAAGTTGTCTCCGTTGTGCTTACTTGTCTAAAAGCCCTGCCCGGTCGCGGCAAGTTTGCTTGAATAAGTAACTGGCGAAATTCTAAATCCGTATTAGGAATAGTAATTCCTAATGCGGTAGCTTCGCTACTTCCGATTTTATTAAATTGTTGAGCCGGCATTCTCCACCCCCAATTCAATCCCGCAGTTTGAACTGCTACCAAAATGCTCCCGCTCGCCGCTTCTCCGCCGGGAACAGCAGTTCCAAAAGCTGTTGATTTTTGCGCGACTCGCCCTTGAGAAATAGCTCGTTTTACAATTTGCCACTTCCTAGTAGCTAAAGCTGTTTGAATCGAACTGCTAGAGCACAAAGACGTGATGTTTTCTTTTTTTTTCTTGAGTCTTGCGGGCTTTGGTCTCGCCGCCTTGCCACCTAATCCCACAACAACGGGAAATGTTCCGCCAATTAAAGTAGAAGCTGGCACCTGCCCTAATTCTGAAACTTCAGAAGCATCTACGTTAGTTTTAAAAACGTAAAACGCCTGTACTGCTCCTACTTGAAGATTGACCGCCCTAAGATTTCGCTCGCCGTAAATATTTGTTTTTGCCATTTGTTTTTTTGCCTGCTAGTTATTAATTAACGTTTATCCAATTGCCGGGTAAACTTGAGTAACTGTGGATTGTTGAAAAGTGTTTAAGGTGTAAACTTTTGGGCGCACGAGTATGCTTGTAGCTGTTTGACCCGGCGGCCAAAAAATAGCTTGTTCGTTACCCAAACCAGTGTTTACCGCCAACACGTCCGTTCCGGCTGGGGCGGTAGCATTAAAAGCTGCTTGAGCCGTGTTAAATGCGTCGAGCAAGTCGCTCAAAAGCTTAACAGCTTGTGAGCTAGGGGGGTACGCAACAGAATCTACGGTAATTCCTGCGGGTAGAGTGATAGCTCCAACTGTGATTGACATAAGGTCTTTTGATTTGAGTTGATACTCCCCAATGTAAAACCTCAGGCCTCAAACGCGCAACACCATATGACCTAGTACAGGCAAAGGTTTGAGTCAACATATGCTAATGTACAACCCTAGGGTTGTGCGGTTGCACGCAACCCCAAACTGCTAAATTGTAAATTTTTGTTAAGCAACTTTGTTAATTCTTTACCCAAGACTTGGCACTCGCAGCCGAAGGGCGCTAACTCGCCACAAAGGCAGGTATGGCAAGCAATATATTTACCGACCCAAAGGGCAACTCCTCGATCGCCTGTCTAGAGAAACCGGAATGTCGGTCGGGGACGTGCGAGCACAGCTCGACAAGGAACGGCAGTATTTGCTAAACCGGAGCTGAGCTGCCAGCTTACCCCAGGGGGGGCAAATTTTCGGGTTCGCTATCAACCCAAAGATCAATTTCGATCCTTTCTTCGTCCCAAACGCGATCGGACAAATCAGTCCTGCCTTCTAAGTCCTGCGATCGCTTGCGCCACACGAGAACCGCCTTGCTGGGATAAACAATGTACGGCTGCTGCTTCCGCTGCGTCGTCGGGTTTGTGTAGCCGGAATCGCGGATGCCATTCGGGACTATTTCAGCAGTCGAAAGCGCCAGCAACTCCTCAATCTTGCCCTTGCCTTCATTTTCGGTGTTTGCATAAACTTGCATTTGCCGGCCGTTATTTAACTGAGCCGTCACTAACCTTTGCCCGCTGGTGTACCGCTTGGCCGCTAGCTTCAATTTATCCCAGTTAATGCCGCGCTTGACATCTGGCACCGTTACTTGACGCTTGCGAGCTCGCTTGCCGTCGCCCATTACCCAAGGCGGCCGCTCCTTTTCTTTGAACTCAAAAATCAAATAGCGCTCCTGAAAATTGGGCCGCACGTAATCGTCCACAGGAGTGCCATTAATCAAAACTCCGACATCTCGATTGCCAAGCATTTGGTGAGTTGCCATAACCTGAACCACTGCCGGCCTGAGCACAGCTTCGGGCCCGGA
>NZ_JAUBUN010000005.1:202045-263388 GCF_036702665.1 Microcoleus sp. Aus8_D2 | reverse complement strand
AATCAGATTAGTTCGTAGTTCGTCCTGGCGTCCGCAACATGACAGCGGACGCCAGGACGCACTACGAACAAACCGTTTTTGTTGTGGTCATCGCTCCCACTCACCGCAGCTACCCGACACCGCAGTCCATTAAAACAAAACGCTAAAATAGTAGATCCTACAATTTGGGAGTTAATATTTGACACTTGCACCCACGCGCGAAAACGTCCTAGCTTGGCTCTCACACCGCGTTCCTGCTGCCCGCATCACACATATCCTCGGAGTCGAACAGACAGCAGGTGACTTAGCCCGCCATTACGGCCTCGATGAAGCAAAAGCCCGATCGGCAGGACTGATGCACGACGCAGCAAAATACTTTAAACCCCAACTGCTGCTGCAAATGGCTCAGAAGGAAGGTTTAGAGTTAGACTCAGTGTTGGAAGCACACCCGCACCTGCTGCACGCAGACGCCAGCGCGATCGTCGCTAGAGACGAATTCGGGGTGGTCGATCGAGAAATTTTGGATGCAATCGCCAATCATACCCTCGGCAGACCAAACATGAGCCAGCTCAGTTGTACCGTATTTATAGCAGACACTATAGAGCCGAGCCGCGGCAACACCGCCGAACTAGCAGCACTGCGCGAAGCAAGCTGGCAAAATCTTTATGCAGCCGTGTGGCAAACTAGCGATTATTCTCTTAAATATTTGCTAGAAACTCGCTGCTACATTCACCCGCGCACCGTACTTACGCGCAATTGGGCGCTGCAAATGGCTCGCGAATCGAAGGAAACAGGAAATTCGACAGGGAAGTCGATCGAACAAATCACAAGTTAAAAGTAAAATTTACCAGCAATCCTGTACTTACTTTTGTTCTTACCCTGGTCCTATTTCCAGTCTCAAACTGCCAACAACTAATTCCCCCTTACCGTATCAATTAGGAACTTAAACACTTAATGTCAGATCTAACCCAACTCGAATACTCCCGGGCCCAGTCCACAGTAACGGACGCCACCACCCCAGACGAAGCCCGCGGCCTGATATTGACCGCTGCGCAAGCAGCCGATGACCGCAAAGCAGTTGATATTGTATTGCTGGGCGTCGCAGAAGTATGCTATCTAGCTGACTACTTTGCGATCTTCACCGGATTTTCCAACGTCCAGGTACGAGCCATCTCCCAGGCGATCGCAGACCAAGTAGAAGAGGAATGGGGACGCTTGCCGCTGCGTACACAAGGGCTATCAGACGCCAGTTGGGTCGTCATGGACTACGGCGACGCGATTATCCACATTTTAAAACCTCAAGAGCGCGAATTTTACAATTTAGAAGCGTTCTGGGGACACGCCGAACGAATTGAATTTTCCACCGCGCCGAGAGGATCGCTAATGTGAAAGACACTTCTGTTTCTATTTGTCCTGTTCCAGAGGAACAACGCCCGGTTAATGAATATCAAGAACTTACAGAATCCTGGTTTTTTAGCTGGGTAACTCTCGATTGGCCCGCATATCTGGCAAAACTCGCTTGGGTATGGGGTTGGAGTTGCTTGGTATCCGGGCCCTTAGCAGCAGCCAGCTTTGCTCCTGGCAAGTATCCAGTTCAGTTTGCCCTGTGCGCTACCGCTGGTGCCGGTTTTATTCTAGGATTAGCTTTGCTCCGGCTTTACTTGGGTTGGTTCTACGTGCGATCGCGCCTGGACAATCCCACCGTCGTCTACGAAGAGTCTGGCTGGTACGATTGTCAATCTTGGCCTAAAACTCCCGAAGTTTTAGCTCAAGACCACTTGATAGTCAACTACGAACTAGAACCAATTCTCAGGCGTCTGCGGCAGACATTTTATGGTTTGACAGTATTGCTGGTTGCCGGGGGACTAATTTGGAGTTGTGCGTAATCGTTCATGGTAGGAAGTTTTGAGTTGTCAGGGAGGCGCCATGAGTCTGCCCGCCCGAGAGTTTTGAGTGAGAAACGATCGCCAAAAGATTAACAAAGCAACTCGCAACGCCAAAAATTACAAATCCCAACTCAAAACTTCCACGGACTCCAATCTAAAATCTAAAATCTAAAATCTAAAATTGATATGACAAGGGGAAAACGAACCCAAGCTCCCGAACTAGAAGTCACACTGCTGCGCGAAGGAATTCCGGAATCTAGGCACCGCGCCCAGGCCGCTGTTTGCGACAAGCGCGGCCGCGTTCTTTCCGTTGCTGGTAACTCGGAAACGGCGACATTTGTCCGTTCTTCACTCAAACCTTTTCAAGCTTTGGCTGTGACGGCGACGGGATCTTTAGAACGCTACGAATTGACCGATCGAGATTTAGCGATTATTTGCAGTTCCCATCAAGGTACGATCGAGCAATCGCGACAGGTGTTTAACGTCCTGTGGCGCTGCGACATTGACCCATCTAAACTCCAATGCCCCATTCCCGAAGGCAAAAAGAGCGCCCTGCAATACAACTGTTCCGGGAAACACGCCGGAATGCTCGCTGTCTGTCAGCAACTGCACTGGCCGCTGGAAACTTATTTGCGCCGCAAACATCCTGTCCAGCAGCTTATTTTGGGCAAAGTGGCTGAGTTGCTAGCAATGCCTGCCGAAGAGTTTATCAGCGCTCGCGACGATTGCGGCGCTCCTACCTATCTGTTGCAGTTGGGACAAATGGCGTCTTTGTACGCTAAGTTGGCCTCCGGCGACAATGTGGATATGGAGCGGATTGTCCGCGCTATGACTCATCACCCGATGATGGTTGCGGGTGACGGCAAATTTGACACGGAACTGATGCGCTTGACTCAAGGGGAATTGGTGAGCAAGTCTGGCGCCGAAGGGGTGCAGTGCATCGGCCGCGTTGGCGAAGGTATGGGCTTGGCAATTAAGGTGACGGATGGAGGAAAGCGCGCTAAATTTGCTGTGGCGATTCACTTGCTCAAGCAGTTGGGCTGGATTACTGCGACGATCGCCGAAACTCTTTCGGACACTTACCTGACTCTCAGCGAATTTAAGCGCTTGGAGGTGGTCGGCGAAGTTTCGATGCTTTAGTGCGATCGAGACTCGCTCGCCGATTTCAGCAACCCCTCCCACAATCTCAAAAGTTTTTTTGATTTAGGGGTTGCAATTTTCCGAAAGGTATGTTTATATTAGAGAGTAGACAAAGCGACGCGGGATAGAGCAGCCTGGTAGCTCGTCGGGCTCATAACCCGAAGGTCAGTGGTTCAAATCCACTTCCCGCCACCAATTTCAATCGGATAAGCCCCGGCAACCTAAAAGTTGCTGGGGCTTGTTTTACGGCGTCTGGAGCCATAGCAATAGGGACACAGCAGTGCTGTGTCCCTACCGCATATTGGATCTTACCCAAAGGTAAAAAATTAAACAGAACCTCAACCTCAACCTCAACACTCAACCCTATACTTTTCGACGACCGTTTGTGCAAGCTTTATTTGTCAAAGATCAGGAATTGGATATCCATGTTTTTAAACTCAGAATTTTAAATTACTAAGCCTGCTGAGCTTCCAGCCAATCAAAAATCAGGTCTAACTGTTCCAGGGTAACTAACCCGTACTGCCACAGAACCATCGGCAGTTGACCGGCATCTTGTTCATCGTGTCTCAGAGCAACGGCGATCGCAGAATTCGATATCGCCAACTCGCCCTGTAAATAATCGATTAGTTGAGCCTTTCCCATGACCTTCACCGCCAGTTTTATGCGCTATTGTAAAGATACGTATCTAATTGGGATGCATCTGATGTTTGATAGCCCCAATTGTAGGTTGAGAATAAAGACTCTCCTGTGATGGAAGCCGCACAAAACTTGTGATAAAATTCAGAGAAACGAGCGATCGCAGTCACAACAGCTTAGAGCCTCAAAAAATGGGGATCGGCGATCGCTCGTTTGCTTGACATAAATTCATTTAAAATTGCTAAAGTCCTAGCTGAAGCTGAACTCCGGCTTCTGTGCCGCTGTCGCTGGGTTTGAGAGGAACGGGATTTCCTTGGCGCTGGGCGTCGGAAGGAGTGGTGATAAATTCCAATTCCGGACCGATTTTGAGCCGAAATGTATCCCCCAAGCTGCGCTCCCGAATAGCAGCATTAGCCGCCGTTTCTGATTCACCAATCAAGTTTTGGTAGTCCGAGTCTACACTTCTGTCCTCCACAGTCCTGAGGGAGTCCCCGGATAAAGTCGTTTCCGAAGTTTGGGGCGTTGGTTGCGGTCTTTGTTGGGCTATCACCGCCGGGGTAAAACCGATAAAAATTGAGCTCAGTCCCAGAGCAGTGCCAAGACTAGCAATAACTGCGTTCATCATCCATGCCTCCGCGGCGTTGCATCCTACTAGACTTAGTGTACCCAGCCGGCATTAAGTTGCGCTCTATCAAAAGTAGCTGGTTGTGGAGATATCAATTAAATTTATTGTAAAAATTTATAACTGGCGATCGCGCGATCGGCAAAAATAGAACTGTATTAATCTCGATCGCCCTGACAAAGCGCACGATCGCGCTAAGATGGCGGTGGCAGTGGTTAACAATTCAATTACCAGCGGCAGATTCTGAGTTGTTAACAGCACTTTGCCAGAGAAAACGATCTCAACTTCAAAATCTGCGCTCATCAGGTTGTACTTTACCAAAACGTTGCGGGTTCGTCATAGTTCTGCTTCATCATGCCAATTAGATATCTGAGCGACCAGATTTTCAAAATGTCGCGCCAAGTGCCAATTCGCATCGTCCTTGTGGTGCCTTTTGCCATCCAGACTTTCGCTGCGGTAGGGCTGACGGGGTGGCTGTCGCTGCGGAACGGGCGCATCGCAGTCAACGATGTTGCCGCCCAACTGCGGGCCGAAGTCACATCGCGCATCCAGCAACACATTTACAGTTATATCGAAACCCCTCACCAAATCAATCAGCTCAATCTCGATGCCATCAATCTCGGCATTTTGAACGTCCAGGATGAAGTTAGTTTGCGCAGCTACTTCTCCAAACAACTCCAAACCTTTGAGAAAATTAGCTACATTCAATTCGGCTCCGAACAGAAAAATTTTATTGGAGTTGAACGGCTCGACGACGGCAAGTTGCAAGTTAGGATTTCTAATAAATCTACTGGCTATAACTTTCACAGCTACAAACCCTCCGAACTCGGCGAATCAACCAAGCTAGTAAAAACTACTCCTAACTACGACCCCCGAACCCGACCTTGGTACATAGCTCCGGTGCAAGCAGGAAAGCCGACATGGACTAAAATTTATACTTATTTTGACACTCCCAAACTAGCGATTACGGCTGCTCAACCAGTGTACAGCAAGGATAACAAACTGCTCGGAATCGTCGGTTCTGACTTGACACTTTCCTATATCCATCAATTCTTGGGAAGCCTGACGATTGGTAAATCAGGACAGACTTTTATTGTAGAAAGGTCGGGAGAATTGGTGGCAAATTCTACTCCAGAACCGCCGTTTATAATTAGCAACGGCATTCCGAAACGGATTGCGGCACTGAGTAGCAATAATGTTCTGATTCGATCGACTGCCCGGTATTTGAAAGAACGCTTCGGGGATTTGAGCCAAATAGACAGCTCTCAGCAGTTAGATTTTACGATCGACGGAAAACGACAATTTATACAGGTGACGCCGCTCTCAGACAGCAGGGGCCTCGACTGGTTGATTGTGGTGGCGGTTCCCGAAGCCGATTTTATGGAAGCGATTAACGCTAACACTCGTTACACAATTTTGCTTTGTTTCGGTGCTTTGGTAGTGGCGACGGCTCTAGGGTGTGTGACTTCGAGGTGGATTGTCATGCCAATTCAGCGTCTGAGCAAGGGTGCGGAGGCTTTGTCGCGGGGAGAATGGGACTCGATGGCGGTAGATCCGCGCTTGATGGCGTCTGTAGAGCGACAAGATGAAGTCGGTGTCCTGGCTCGCTCTTTTAATACTATGGCCGATCAATTGGAAGAGTCATTTACTACTCTCGAAGAGCGCGTGGAAGCTGCAATTGCTGATAAAAATAAATTAATTCGCTCTCTGAAACAATCTCAACAAAAACTCGCTCTTCACCTCTATCAAACTCCTTTGGGGGCAATAGAATGGAATCTAAATTTTGAAGTGGCAGACTGGAATTTGTCAGCAGAAAGAATTTTTGGATACAACCGCTTGGAAGCAATGGGACGCCACGGAGTCGATATCATAGTTCCTGAAAGTGCTAAGGAGTATGTCAGGCAACTATCTATAACTTTGCTAACTAATCAAGGAGGAGTTACCAGCCTTAACCAGAACGTTAGAAAGGACGGCAAAATTATTCTTTGCCAGTGGTACAATACGACTTTGGTTGATGCTGACGGCTGTATAATTGGGGTGGCATCGCTGGTTCAAGATGTGACAGAGTTTCACAGTGCTGTGGAGCAGTTGCGCGCCAGCGAGGAGCGGTTTCGCCAGTTGGCAGAAAATATTCATGAGGTATTTTGGATTAGAGAACCCAATCAACAGCACATAGTTTATGTCAGCCCTGCTTGCGAGAAAATATGGAATTTAAGCTATCGGAGTTTGCTGTCAAAACCGGAGGCTTTTTGGGATGCTATTCACCCGGAGGATCGCGATCGCGTCAAGGCTGCTTTTGAAAAACAGGTGCGGGGGGATTATGATGAGGAGTATCGGGTAGTGCGATTGGACGGTTCAGTTTGCTGGGTGCGCGATCGGGCTTTTCCAGTCCGCAATGAAACAGGAGAAATTTACCGCATCGTCGGCATTGCTGAAGACATTACCCAGCGCAAATTAGCAGAAGAATTCCAACAAGTCGCTCAAACCGCTCAAGCAGCCAGCCAAGCCAAAAGCTCATTCTTAGCCAATATGAGCCACGAATTGCGGACTCCCCTCAACGCCATTATCGGTTACAGCGAGATGCTCAAAGAAGACGCGGAGGATTTAGGCCACGAAGATTTTATCCCCGACTTGGATAAAATTAAAACTGCGGGCAAACACTTGCTATCTTTAATTAGCGATATTCTCGATATTTCTAAGATTGAAGCGGGGCGGATGGAACTTTATTTAGAAACTTTCAACCCGGTTAATTTAATTGACGAAGTAGTTTCGACTGTAGAACCCTTGGTAGAAAAAAATTCTAATAAGTTTGAAGTTAATTGTGCTAGCGACTTGGGAATGATGTATGCTGACATGACCAAAACTCGTCAAATATTGCTCAATTTGCTGAGCAATGCAGCCAAATTTACCGAAGGTGGCACTATTACCCTTTCCGTTGAAAGAGTGAAACATGACAGCTTATTAACAACTCAAGAAATAGTAGAATCTTCCGACTTAATGATTTTTCGCGTAGCTGATACTGGCATTGGGATTCCCCCCGAACAAATGCGGCATTTATTTCAAGCTTTTATGCAGGGCGACGCCTCAACTACGCGCAAGTACGGTGGCACGGGTTTGGGATTGACGATTAGCCGTCACTTTTGCTTGATGATGGGCGGCGATATGCAAGTTCAAAGCCAATTAGGTAGCGGTGCGGTTTTTACAATGTGCTTGCCCGCGCAAGTTGAATTATTAGTAAGCAGTTAGTCCTACTTTCGGGGAGGTAATTATTAGCAAATCTACCCGTTTTTTTGACAAAAAACCTACGCTTTCAGATACGATTTATAAAAATTTTGGCGACAAAACAAGTATTGGGCTTGTTTCCTGAACGATTATGTAATATCAATTCCGGTCGGTGGGGCTCGCAAAAATGGTTTGTAGTTCGCCCTGGCGCGCCGAAAATGCTACGGACTGAAGTCCGCACTACAAACGAATTTTACTTGAGTTACTCGACGGGATAAGATATTAGGTGCGTCGCGGCTCGAAAAGTTCCTCTATTTTTAGGGATTGTCGATGTATCTGCACTCTACGAATACTTTGAGATTTCTGTGACACCTCGTACATTGCCCGTTGCCGAACTTCTCAATGCTATACTTTCCGTTTCTGCCGCCCCAAAAGTTGAGCTGCTAATACTCCGCCGACAAAGCCAAAGAAATGCGCTTGCCAGGAAACTCCGGGCTGCGAGGGCAAAACTCCCCAAATTAAACCGCCGTAGAAGAATCCGACAATTAAAGATATCATGATAGATGTAAAGCTGCGTTCAAAATAGCCCCGCAGCAACAAAAATCCGAAGTAACCAAAGATTAATCCGCTGGCGCCAATGTGTACTGAATTGGGCGCGCCTGTCAGCCAAACTCCCAATCCGCTGACTAAAACAGTGACAGCACTGACGATAAAAAAGTCGCTAATTTCTCGCAGCATAATCAGCCAACCAAATGTTAAAAAAGGCAGAGTGTTGGCGGCTAAGTGAGCAAAACTGCCGTGCAAAAAAGGCATCAACAGGATGCCTTCAAGTCCGTCAATGCTGCGGGGGCGGATTCCGTAGGCATTCAGTGCGCCTCCAAACACGAATACGTCGAGAATCTCGATCGCCCACAGGAGGGAGACGAAGCCGCCGAGAATGGCTGCGTGGCTCTGCAATTCGTGGGTGATAGATTTGGTTTCTGGGTTGCTCATGGGTTGTGAGGGCGGTAATGCCGATTATTTTTAATTGTAGGAGTTTCTGGGCGATCGCCAAAACCGACACTTGGCGGTAGGTTTCGGGGTTTTTTGCAGCAGAGCTTATTTGAAACTATTATAACTGTGATTGAAAATTCCGCATATTCACGTATGGAATTATTTAGCTTAATGCGTCATTATCGTAGAGGAACTACAAAAGGAGAGTCAACAAAAGGTTGAAGGTTAGAAGTAAAAGGCAGAGTTTTTACCCTGTTTTTACCCTATCCATAAATCCTGGCTCTTGCAAGGAGGACACTTTTGCGATCGCACACTGTGTCTAGAAAAAAAATCAGGAACTACTTTTCTCGGATCGAGTCATTAATTCAAGAAGTTTCATCCGGTAAAGCTAAACGAGCTGCTGTAGGTACTCATTGTAGACAAAATCTCGCACAAGCTCTACACAGAGTCCTTGGCACCTCGTTGTAAAAGAGGAACAGAGAAATATGAACGTATTTGAGCATACAGTGTCCCGTCGAATTCTGCCAACTTGGGTTTGGCTTGCCAAACAAGAAACCCCCGTTAGTGTCGCTACAAATCCTCAACCTTACAGTCAAAAGTCGCGTTTTGATTTGTTGCACCCGCTAAAGCAATGGCTTGATAACACTGCAATTAAAAATCCAAAGTTAGCCCGGTTGCTGTGCAAATTTATTCCCAGCCAGTGTCCGTTTGAACGCGAAGTCAAAATTTTGGATCGCACATTGTTCCACATTCCGCCGCTGTGCAAGTTAAATCCGCTTTACGAGCAAGTGGTTGGGCTGCGCTTTCGTGCTTTGTGTTACTTGGCTGACGAGTGCGGTGTCGATGTGACTACCTATTGTTAATTCCCCAACAACTTTAATTTCTAACTGTCTTTTTCGCCCTCCCTTCTCCTTGTTGGGGAGGGTTTCTTGTTGTTTTGTGCGGGCGAATCAGGGATTGGAAGTGCGATCGCCCTTTCCGATGCTAATACAGCAGATTTCTGGTTTGTAGGGCCGGTGCTAAAAGTTCCCGCGCGCGATCGACCAAAAATCTGCTGCGACGATCCAATGGAGGACTAAAGTCCTGACTACGAACCTATTTCGAGGGACTATCGCTGTCTTCCTCGTCTTCCCTAATATCCTGGAAAATGTGCCAAGCCAAGCAAACCATACCAATGCAAAATCCTGAAACTGGATCTAACCACGAGATGAAATTGACGATACCAAACTCGGTAACTTGTCCAGCAACGCAGGTGAATTTGGGAGTTCTCACAATATCTGTTAGCGAGTTCGAGATTGATTCTTCTTTCTCTTCGAGGTTTTCTAGTTCTGTGTCCTCGATGAAAGCCAGCAAAGTTAATAATTGAATTTTCGGATTTTGAGCCAAGATGATTTTGAATTGTTGTGTAGTCATGGCGGGTATTATGAATGCGTTATTCATAAATAACCGAATATCTGCGGTAGTACCAGGCCAATCGAGGACAGATATTAAGTTCCCCTTTCTGTCCCGATCGCACATCCTGTAACTGAGACAGAGTAGGGACACAGCAATGCTGTGTCCCTACCGAATATGTGTTAGCACATCAGAAGCGGGTGGTCAGAAACCGGGTTTTTTACGAAAATCCTTCGTCGCAGTCCCCAGATTAGGTAAAAAACCCGGTTTCTTTGGTCTTAACGTCAAGGACTGATGTGTATTCCACTAGCGTGAGAACCGCTATAATATCCGCAATAACATCAATCTGATACCTATGGGCGAAACGCGCGATCGCGGAATTCCAGCGACTCCAGACGGAATTGCCAAACTCAAAAACGCCAAAAATACTGGAAAAGATGATAATGGTAAACGTTGGACATTTCCCAGTATTGCCGAAAAGGCTGGTATTCAAAGTCACAAGACAGTTACTCGGTTTTTCGATGGTGAAGGAGTTGATAAAGGTAATGCTTACGCAATTTGTCAAGCTTTAAATTTAGAAATAACCGAAATTGTCGATCGCCACGAATGGAGCCCACCCTCACCGCCAGCAACCCAAATCGACTGGCGCGAAACCTGCCGCGCCGCAGCCCAAGCCAAGCGACAAGCAGCCAACACTTTTTTTGTCAACGACTTAGGGCGAAAAATCGACCTCAACGAGATTCACGTGCCCTTGGGATTAATCGAACGCCAGCAAAAGCCCCAGCCCCGTGATGATTTTTCCCCTCAAACAGGTTCCCAAGCTTATCAGGAAGCCGCCGAAAAACTCACTCCCCTCAGTTACGACGAATTTTGCGAAAAAGTCCTCGCTAACAGCGACAGCCCTAAAAGCAAAGGGAAACGCCTTGCTGTCATCGGCGAACCGGGTGCGGGAAAAACCACTCAATTGTTGAAAATTGGCGATCGCATATTGGCGGAAACTGAATATTTGCCGGTATGGATATCCTTAGCAGAGGTGAAAAAACCTTTGTGCCAATATTTAATCGAAGATTGGCTGCGAATAGCGGCGGGAAAATTGGATGCTGCACCTGCGGAATGGGTGAAAGAATTTAATGAATTACTGAGTCAAGGTAAAATCTGGTTGCTGTTGGACGGCGCGGATGAAATGGGAATAGCCGATTCCCTGGGAACTCTATCGCCACAGTTGAGAGAACAGGTATTCGATAAGGTACGGATAGTAATCAGTTGTCGCCTGAATATTTGGGAGGCTGCGGGGAATTCCCTATCTGATTTTGATACTTATAGAATGCTCGATTTCAGCTATGGAGATGGCGAGAATTGCGATCAAGTGAAATTGTTTATCGATAAATGGTTTACCCCCCTTAATCCCCCCTTACCAAGCGGGGAAACTGACCCAATTCCTAATCCCTTATCAAGCGTAGAAACGACCTCCACTCTTGCTCCCCCCCTTACCAAGGGGGGGCTGGCGGGAGTTCTTCCCCCCAAAGAAACCACCTCCACTCTTGCTCCCCCCCTTACCAAGGGGGGGCTGGGGGGGGTTCTTCGCGCAGCGGATCTCCGCGCCGCCTTAGACGAACCAGGAAAAGAGCGAATCAAAGATTTAGCACGCAATCCCCTGCGGTTATTCCTGCTGTGTTTAACTTGGGAATTCGGACAGCAAAAATTACCGGATACTAAAGCCGAACTTTATGAAGTATTTGTCGCAGCGCTTTATGATTTCAAGAAACAAGCTTTTCCGACAACAGCAGCACAGAGAAGAGACTTAAATGCTGCCTTGGGAAAGTTTGCACTGAAAGCAATTGAAGCTGGATATAAATCGATATTGCCCGATTGGTTTGTGAGCAAACACCTGGCTGCACCGCATCCAGAGTTATTTGAAAAAGCAATTGAATTAGGTTGGTTGAATCGAGTCGGAGTTGATACCCAAAACCCACTGAAATCTGTTTATGCTTTCTATCATCCTTCTTTTCAGGAATATTTTGCAGCGTGCGAGATTGAGGATTGGCACTTTTTCTTGAATCATGTGCCGCAGAATCCGCAGCAGGGGATTTATCGGATTTTTGATCGGCAGTGGAAAGAGGTGATGTTGCTGTGGATGGGGCGAAAGGATGTGGATAGGGAGGAGAAGGAAGCGTTTATTAAGGCGTTGGTCGAGCTTAATGATGGAATTGAACATGAATTTTATTGGTATCGAGCTTATTTTCTAGCTGCTGTCTTAATTGATGAGTTTAAGGATTGTTCTTTGGCTGATGCGATCGTTGCACAAATTATCCGGTGGGGCGTTGGTTATTGGATTACAAAACAAGAAAAGCAGACCTATCTTGATCCGATTACTAAGGGAGCAATAGAAGCACTGTTACAGATTAATTACAAAACTGTTTTTAACAAATTAATTAATTTTTTTATAAATCCCAGTTTCAACAAAATTCGTAATAGAGTTGCTAATATTTTAGCAGAACTTGCTATCTTAAATTCTCAGGTGATTGACGAACTAATGACAACCATAGAAGCATCTAATTCTGAGCATATTAAAACTTTATTGGTTGAGATATTATCAGCAATAAACCCTAAGCGTTTAATTGAGATAACTTTTGACAATCTAGAAGGGTTTCCAGAATCCATGAGGATGATGAAATTTCGTGATTCAGAGGACGTTGATTGTATTATCGAAGAAAATTTTGATAAATCAGAACAATTTAATTCATACAACTTAGAGGATATAGCCAAATTAATTAAAACTTTAGAAAAAACTCAATCTTCCCAAAAACGCTGGAGCATCGAGGATCGCTTAGAGGAAATTGTTTTAAACAACCCTCAAGCTATTGATGAATTTATCAGAATTATAGAAACAACTAAATCTGATTCTACTCGTTCGGCATTAGCTGGAATCTTAGAAGGAATCCCCATAGAAAGCCCCAAAGCTATTGATAAATTAATCAGAATTATAAAAACAAATGAATCCGAAAGCTTAGGTTTAATCGCATCTAACATTTTGAATAATATTTCCCCTAATAATTTAGAGGCAATCGAGCAATTAATTGCAACAATACAAACCACTAAGTCCGAGGATGTTCGTGCTAAAATTACCAACATATTATGGGATATATCACCTGATATTTTATCAGAATTTACCCCAGAAATCGAGCTAGATATTTTACAGTTAATTGATAAGCTAATCGAAATATTAGAAACTACTCGATCTGACGAGAGTCGCAAAATTTTTGAGGAAATATTATATGAAATAACTTCAGAAAATTCCGATGCCATAGACCAATTATTTTTTATTCTAGAAACCACTAAAATAGATAATAAAAAAGTAATTATCGCAGATGCTTTGCGAAGAAGTGATCTAGACGATCCACAAATATTCGCTAAATTAATTAGAACCTTAGAAGAAACTCAATCTGAGTATACTCGCGGTATTATAGAAGAAATATTGTGGACATTAGCTCCAGATAATCCTCAAATGGTAGATGAATTAATTAAGGTTAGAAAAACCAATGACTATAAGGATATTAATCGGATAGTTAGTAAGATATTGTGGGATATTGCCCCAGATAATTTTTGGGAATTTCCTACAGATGATCCCCAAGCTATCGGTGCATTAATTGAGATATTGGAAACTACAGAAGATGAAGACAGTAGCGAAAGAGTTGCCTATGTTTTGACAAAAATCATAAAAAATGACCGGATGCCTTCTGTTATCTCAGCTTTACAGCACTGTCTATCTGATACAACTTACGAAAATGACTTTGATAGATACGAAAAATCTTACAAAGTCATCTGGCACTGTGCCCAAAATCTCCCTTACCCCACCTTCTATGACGCATGGCACCATCCATCCACCACACCCCATCCCGAAGTTCCCGATACAACCGCAGTCGGTTTCACCTCAACCACATCAACCCTCAACTGGCAAACTTTCCCCCAAGACATTGCCAGAGAAATCAATAATCAAGCCGAATTATCTAATCAAATTCAACTTTTGTGCATCGACAGCAAAAACTTCATCAACCCCGACAACCCCGCCACTAAGATTTACACCCAAATGCTGAAACAAGGCTGTCCCAAATGTGAGGATGGCACACCGAAAACAATGGCAGATTTACAAACTTATTGGGATTTGCTGCTGATGGATAGCGAGAAATCTTTCATCTTAGTATTCTACAACTCGCGGGGGGAAGAGGCGACACGATTTAGCGAGACATTTGTCAAGGATTTAAGCAAGTTTGACGGCAATATTGCGATTGTTGGCGACGATAATGCGGATTCGCTGACAGCTTTTTCACCCAGTCAATCTGATTTGATTGGAGCAATTGTGCGGTGGATTTGTCAAATTGTATGGGAAAGTTAATCAATTTGGCAGTTCCGATCTGGTTGTATTTTAATATCATTTTTACATAATTTTAGTACAAAATTTGTGTTGGTTTGTTTATATTGGATCGCACAGGTGCGTCGCTATTAGATTGTCGATATGCAAGTCAGAGATTTTGGGTGGCGACGCACCCTACGAACTGAGGATTACCAAGCAACAGTAAGCAAAATGGTCAGTTTAAACCTACCAGGCGGAGGGATTTACGATGGGTTAATTGCTCAAGCTGCACTGAAAGCAGTCAGATACCGTAGGGTGCGTCGCTATCGAAAATCTCCGAACTAAATCGAAAATCTCATAGCGACGCACCCTACCAGATATTGTCGTCAAAAACCGGGTTTCTGGACTCGTCTGGGCACTCCACAATCCAAACTATGCGCCGACAGCTTCCTTGGCCGCGTACAACACCTCAGCATTAATTAGAGCAATCCCTCGTTCCCGCGCGAATTTCTCAGTATTCCGCTTGACTTTACCCCGCACAAAACCAGGGATTTTATTCAATTCTGCCTGTCCATCTTTCGTCCAATTCATATCAGAATCAGCCGAAATACCTTTGGTAATCACTTCCTTCGTATCGTGGCCACCGAAGATTTCCAGCAAGTGGTCTTCCATTCCCAAAGTAAAGGAATTGTAGACCAAATCTACGCACTGATTTGTGCCTTCATAACCCAAAAATGGCTTGTAGCCGATCGGGAAATTTTGCACGTGAATCGGTGCAGCAATCACACCGCACGGAATATCAAGCCTTTTACCCACGTGGCGTTCCATTTGCGTGCCGAAAATCGCGGAAGGTTCCGCTTTGGCGATCGCATCTCCGATCGCACCGTGATCGTCAGTTACAATCACCTCATCGCAATACTCGCTAACCTGCTCCCGGAACCAATCAGCATCGTGTTTGCAGTAGGTTCCTGCCCACACAACGTGGATTCCCATCTCGCGAGCCAAAATCTTCGTCATCGCCGCCGCGTGCGTGTTGTCGCCAAATACGACCGCTTTTTTGCCTGTTAAGTTTTGGCAGTCGATCGACCTTGAGAACCAAGCAGCCTGAGACACAAACCGCGTTTGTTGGTCGATAAAATCTTCATAATCAACATCCGCACCTTGAGCATTCAGCACTTCCTGAATCTTGCGGATGCAGCGCGCCGTTTCCACCACACCCATCGGCGTAATATCCACGCAAGGAGTGCCGAATTCTTGCTCCAAATAACTCGCAGACATCATCCCCAATTCCCGATAAGGAACCAAGTTAAACCAAGCGCGCGGCAGTCTTTTCAAGTTATGAACCGAAGCACCTTCGGGAATAACTTCGTTGACTTCAATTCCCAAATCTGCCATCAAACGCTTCAACTCGGTGCAGTCGTGCTGGTTGTGGAAACCCAGCGTTGACATACCGATAATATTCACCGATGGTTTTTCGCTTTTAGCTTCTAAATCACCTTTTTTGCGGGCTTTGGAAATGTAAAATTGCACTATTTGATCTAAAGTGCGATCGGCAGCTTGGATCTCATTTACCCGGTAATGGTTAACATCCGCCAGCATGACATCGCCTTTTGCATCCAATTGAGCTCGGTTAACAAAGTTTTCCAAGTCTTCTTGCAGAATGCTAGAGGTGCAAGTCGGGGTAAGTACAATTAAATCGGGGTGTTCTTCTCTATCTTTGCGGGTGATATTGTCCACCACCCGTTCCTGCGAGCCGCGCGCCAGTACGTGTCTGTCAACGACGCTGGTAGTTACCGGAGTGAAGTCCCGTTCCCTCTCCAGCATGGAGCGCATGACGTTAAAATAATCGTCTCCAATCGGTGCGTGCATGATTGCGTGGACGTTTTTGAAGGAACTCGCCACGCGCAAAGTGCCGATGTGGGCTGGGCCTGCGTACATCCAATAAGCCAATTTCATAGGTATTTTTCCTGGTGCTGGTTGAGATTTGCCCGATCGGGCGATTACTGCTAAATTTTAAGGTTGTTTCAGATCTTCTCACCGGACGAATCCTTTAGAAATAGTAACTTTCTGAGGATTTACAGAATTGAAAAATGCTCAAACGCTTTTGCTGCTTGGGATTTGACTCGCACTTCAAATAACTTCACCTTGGTTTTATGGCAATAATTCTTAATCTTTCCTCACATTTTCTTGTATACTTAGGCAAGTAGGCGCGGCGTTCGCTCTCGCCTTCCCAAAGGGTAGCTATCCCGAGCAGGAATCACCCTAGGGTTCGCCTGAAAGCATCTTCCTCAGCTTGCAGTTGCGCACAAACTGGGTTTTTTAGCAAAAAATTTCGTTGCAGTCCAAAAACACACTTAAAAAATCCGGTTTCTTTGGTCGTCGGTGCGTAAGTCTGGTCAGCATCACAATTATAATTTTTTTGTCACAATTTGTTAAGAGTCAGGCAAATTTGATTAATGTCGGGTGCGCTGCGGCGCAGCAGACAAGGTGCAATAATTCTGGATTCTTTGTCAAATTTAGTCGGCTCTAAGCGTCAGTTATAATTGTTAATCCATCGGCCCGAACAGACAGAATTGAGGAAAATTCCGGCTCCCGAAGCAACACTTACTTCCTTTTGCACCAGGGCCGCGAATAGCAGTTAAGACTTGCACCGCCTGGTTTTTTTAGCACCGGCAATTCGCGCCTTGTCACCAAAAAAAATAAATCTTTCCGCACTTGCATTTTTTAACCGGATGTGGTGGGCGATCGGCTAAAATCAAGCAATTGCTTGGAAACTGAGATGATTTAGTCGTCAGGGGCGATCGAGAATCAGTCGATTTTCCATTTTTCGATTTTCCATTTTTCGATTTACTTGCAGCTCCGTGAATCACCGGAGCCCGAACTTGAGTCTAAAATTTTGATCTCTCCACCACAGTCCTGCCGAAAGCAAGTATCTGTCTTTGGGCGGCGTGACAGCAAATCCTTGCACAAATCCTGTATTTGTGCTTTGGTTTACCTAACTGCTGAGGTCACGAAAGCCCCAGCGCGCTTTCCTCAGCAGCAGCTCTGTCCTGGATACGGCGTGTCTTCCCACACATCCCAAAACATAGCTCTTGAGTGATAATGAAGAATAACATAGGATTTACGAAAAGAAACCCGGCTCATACGCAAAAATCTTGGGTTTGTCAACCACTAGCAACCAAGAAACCGGGTTTCTAGCCCGCCGCGCGTAAGTCCTGTAACATTGACCAAGCACACCTAATTTGAGAGAACCCAACTATGATGGCAATTCCCGGCGTTGCAGTTCTCGCTCTCATTTATGAAAGCAGCACTTCCCTGGTTTACCGCGGCCGCAACGAGCAAGACAACCAACCTGTTATTATCAAAATTCTCAAAGAAGACTATCCGACTCCTGAAGAACTGAACAGATACAAACGCGAATATGACATTACTGCCAACTTAGACCTGCTCGACGGAGTTGTTAAAGTGTACAAGTTGCAGCAGGTTAGAAATAGTCTGGCAATGATTTTAGAAGATTTTGGTGGCGAATCTTTGAAAATCTTTATGGCTACCCAAAAGTTTACCACTTTAGGATTTCTGACGACAGCCATCAAAGTTGCTGAAACTTTGGGAGAAATTCACGCAAAAAATGTAATTCATAAAGATATAAACCCCTCTAATATAGTTTTTAATCCCGCGACTGGACAAGTTAAACTCATAGATTTTAGCATCTCAACGGCATCAAACCAGGAAAACATTCCCAATAAAAATCCGAATTTTTTAGAAGGCACTTTAGCCTATATGTCGCCGGAACAAACTGGCAGAATGAACCGGGTAATCGATTACCGCACGGACTTTTATTCCCTCGGCGTCACCTTCTATGAAGTCCTGGCAGGACAGCTCCCTTTTACCACTACCGATCCCATGGAGTTAGTTCACTGTCACATCGCCAAACAGCCAGTACCTCTCGCTGAACTTTCACCAGAAATTCCTCAAGCTATTTCAGACATTGTGATGAAATTGCTAGCAAAAGCGGCAGAGGATCGCTATCAAAGTGCTTGGGGACTGAAAGCAGACTTGGAATCCTGTCTGTTTCAGTTGCAAACCTCTGGGGTGATTTCCGAGTTTGCTCTCGGCAGCCAAGATATTTCCGACAAATTTCAAATCCCTCAAAAACTTTACGGCAGACAGCGAGAAGTTGAAACTCTTTTAGCGGCATTTGAACGGGTAGCAGCAACAAATAATCGAGCCTACCGCATCGAACACTCCCAAATTTCTGTCATCAAAAAAGAGAGCAAATCAAAAACAGAAAGTGCCCTGTCAGTGATCGCGAGAGGACAGCATAAATCTCGTAGCGAGATGATGCTGATTGCTGGTTATTCCGGCATTGGCAAATCTGCAATGGTCAAGATTTTAGACAAACCTATTACTCGCAGGCGCGGCTATTTTATCTGGGGAAAGTTTGACCAGTACAAGCGGACTATTCCTTACTCAGCCGTGGTTAGCGCTTTTTCGGAATTGGTGCGGCAACTGTTAACTGAAAGCGAAGCTCAATTAGCCGTTTGGCGCGAAAAACTCCGCACTTCCTTCGGTCAAAACGGGCAAATTATTATTGATGTAATTCCCGAAGTTGAACTAATTGTCGGAGCTCAGTCTCCTGTAGCGGAATTGGGGCCGACGGAATCTCTGAACCGCTTTAATTTAGTCTTTCAAAATTTCATTCGCGTATTTTGCCAGCCCGAACATCCGCTGGTCATTTTTCTTGACGATTTGCAGTGGGCTGATTCTGCCACACTCAAATTGATCGAGTTGATGATGACAGATGAAGCGACACAATATCTGTTTTTAATTGGCGCTTACCGGGATAATGAAGTCAGTCCCA
The DNA here is from genome assembly GCF_036702665.1 of Microcoleus sp. Aus8_D2. Lineage (NCBI taxonomy): Bacteria > Bacillati > Cyanobacteriota > Cyanophyceae > Oscillatoriales > Microcoleaceae > Microcoleus > Microcoleus sp. Aus8_D2. The sequence goes on along the minus strand of NZ_JAUBUN010000005.1, from coordinate 244,306 downwards.
CTCATCCTTTAATGATGACTGTGGAGACACTGCGGAATCAGGAAGCCATCATTAATGAGATTGCTCTGTCGCCGCTGGGCGTGGACAACATCACTCATTTGATTGCCGAGACTTTGCACAGCGATCGCGAATCTGTCAAACCCTTAGCTGAACTGGTGGTCGCCAAAACAGACGGCAATCCTTTTTTTGTGAATCAATTCCTACAAACATTGTATCAAGAAAATCTGCTGGTTTTTCACCCGCCACAGTTGGGTAGCAAGGGCGGCTGGCATTGGGATATGACTCAAATTGAGCAGTGCGCTATCACTGACAATGTAGTAGATTTGATGGTCCAAAAATTGAGAAAACTGCCAAGTTCTACGCAGCAGGTTTTGCGTTTAGTGGCTTGTTTGGGCAACGAATTTGACTTAAATACTCTTTCTTTAATTAATGAAAAAGAAGCTTCGGAAACTTTTTCTCACCTGTTGCCGGCGATTAAGTCGGGACTGATTCTCCCAACTTCGGAATTGGAAAGCAAGTCCTTAGATTACGTGATGTTTCCGCTGTTGATTCTCAATTATAAATTTTTGCACGATCGCGTACAACAAGCAGCTTACGCTTTAATTGACGACTCGCAAAAAAAAGACGTTCACCTGAAAATTGGCAGGCAAATCCTCGAAAACACTCCGGCTGAATATCGAGCTGATAGAATCTTTGAGTTAGTCGATCACTTGAATGTCGCGCGATCGCTAATTCGAGAAGATCGAGAACTAATTGAACTGGCAACGCTCAATTTAGACGCCGCCCGCAGAGCCAAAGATGCCACTGCTTATGTTGCTGCCTTGCAGTATTTAACCGCAGGTATGGACGGTTTAACCGCCGATATCTGGGATTCCCACTACGATTTAGCCTTTGCTCTGCACATGGAGCGGGCAAATGTTGAGTATCTCAACGGCTATTTCGAGCATTCTGAAGAATTTATCAACATAACTTTGGAAAAAGCGCGATCGCCTTTAGAAAAAGTTGAAATTTACAACCTGCTGATCGTGCAGTACACCCTCCGCGCCAAGTACGAAGAAGCCGTTAAAGCCGGAATCCAAGCTTTGAACTTGCTGGGAATTGACTTGCCGCTAGACGGGCTGCAAACAGTGATCTCCGAAGAATCAGCAGCAGCCACAAACTTTTTAGCAGGTAGAGAAATAGCTTCCCTGATTGACGCACCCGAAATGACAGTACCCGACAAAAAAGTCGCAGTCAAATTAATCACCAACTTGCTGACATCGGCCTACCTCAACAATCCTGACTTGTGGAAAGTCAGCGTATTAAAAGGAGTCAATCTCTCTCTCACCTACGGTTTAGTTCCCGAAGCATCCCTGTGCTACGCGGGCTACGGTATGTTCTTAAACGCAGTTTCGGGAGATTACAAAGCAGCATATCAATTTGCCATGCTGTCGCTGAATTTGAGCGAAAAATCCGGCAACATCGGCTTGAAATGCAGAGCTTGTTCCTCCCTAGTCAGTATTTTTTATTACTGGTTCAATCACATCAAAGATTCTCACACAATTAGCAATGAAGGATATCAAGCCGCCTTAGAATCAGGCGACTTAGAATACGCAGGTTATATTCTCTCCAACCGCATAGCTAATTCCTTTTTTCAAGGCAAAGAAATCTCGCAAATTCTGGCAGATACCAGTAGGTATTTGCAGTTCAGCCAAAAAACCAAAAATCAGCTCGTAACCGATACATTATTAGGAGTAGAGTTAATCCTGCGCAACTTGAGCCAGCTCACTGTCGAAAAGTTTGTATTTGAAAGCGAAGAGCTCACCGAGGCTGAATACGTACACAACTGTCAAGCTCATCAAAATTTGTACTCGCTCTGTCTGTATCAGATTCGCAAGTGCCAAGTAATGTACTGGTACGGCAACTTCAACGAAGCGCTGCAACTAGCTTTGGAAGTAGAAAAGCAGCTATCTTTTATTACCGGAGCCATCCCCGCTACCGAATGGAACTTTTTCTTTTCTCTAGTTTTAGCGGCAGTTTTTCCAAAAGTTTCAAAAAGCCTGCAAAAACAATACTTAGAAAAGTTAGAAGCGAATCAAAAACAGATGAAAATTTGGGCAGACAACTGTCGCGAAAATTTTCTGCACAAGTACCTTTTAGTACAAGCAGAAATAGCCCGAATTTCTAAGAGAGATTCAGAAGCTGTAGAGCTGTACGATTTATCTATAAATTTAGCTCAAGACAATGAGTTTGTCCAAAATGAAGCCCTCGCCAATGAACTAGCCGCCAAATTTTGGTTGAGTAAAGGCAAATATCAATATGCCAAAATCCACTTGCGCGAAGCTCACTCGTGCTACTTGCGCTGGGGTGCACTCCGCAAAGTTGAAGATTTAGAACAGAAGTATCCGCAGTTGCGGGAAATGACGCCGCTCAACGGAAGTTTTCACAACAATCAAACTACAACAACTATTCATACTTCTACTGGTAGCGATGCGAGAGTGCTGGATTTAGCAACTGTAATGAAAGCATCTCTGGCGATTTCCAGCGAAATTGTCCTAGACAAGTTGCTGGCTTCTTTGATGAGGATATCGCTGGAAAACGCGGGCGCACAATCCGGTTTTTTAATCTTGCTTAGAGATGGAAAACTGTTAATTTCAGCTAAAGCCTCTGTAGTTGCTGAAGATGTAGCGGTGCTGCAATTTACGCCTGTTGAAGAATGTCATGATTTACCTGTGACTGCGATTAATTATGTGGAAAGGACTCGCTCGGACTTGGTGTTGAGCAATGCGGCGGCTGAGGGGCGATTTACTGCCGATCCTTACGTCGCAAAACACCAGCTCAAATCTCTTTTGTGTACGCCGATTATCAATCAAGGCAAACTAATTGGGATTCTTTATTTAGAAAACAATTTAACCATCGGGGCGTTTACTGCCCACAGATTGGAAGTTTTAAGGCTGCTTTCTTCCCAAGTTGCTATTTCTTTGGAAAATGCTCTGCTTTACAATTCTGTGGAGCAGAAAGTGCAAGAGCGGACGCAGGAGTTAAATGAAAAGAACGAGCGTTTAGAACAAACGTTGCGCGAGCTGAAATTAACGCAAGCTCAGTTAATTCAAACAGAAAAAATGTCGAGTTTGGGGCAAATGGTGGCTGGCGTAGCTCACGAAATCAACAATCCTGTAAGTTTCATCTACGGTAATCTCAACCCTGCTAGCGAATACGTTAAAGATTTGCTAAAATTAATCGATCTTTACCAGCACCACTACCCAGAACCGGCTGATGAAATTATCGATGAAATAGAAACTATCGAACTGGAATTTTTGATCGAAGATTTGCAAAAGCTGCTGGATTCTATGAAAGTCGGAGCGGAAAGAATCCGGGATATCGTGTTGAGCTTGCGGAATTTCTCGCGCCTTGACGAAGCGCAAATGAAGTCGGTTGATATCCATGAAGGCATCGACAGTACAGTGATGCTGCTGCAACCGCGTTTGAGAAAAGAGGGCGGGCGTTTGGGTATTGATGTGATGAAAAATTACAGCAAGCTGCCTTTAATTACTTGTTATGCGTCGCAGTTGAATCAGGTTTTTATGAATATTTTGACAAATGGGATCGATGCGCTACTTTTGGCAAGAGATTGCCCGGAAAGCTCTCAAAGACAGCCTACTATTACAATTTCTACAGAGGTGACTGACAGGAATTCTGCGATAATTAGAATTGCTGACAGCGGCCCGGGAATGAGCATTGAAGTGCTGCACAAAATATTCGATCCGTTTTTTACAACTAAGCCTGTGGGTTCGGGTACTGGTTTGGGATTGTCGATTTCTCACTCGATTGTTGTGAGTTCTCACGGCGGAAAGTTGACTTGCGTTTCTGCACCGGGAGAGGGGACTGAGTTTATGATTGAAATTCCGATCGCCCCACGGCAAGTTTTGTAGGATAAGACGGCGGTTTCAACCGCCTCTAGACAAACGAAGTAAAGATTAGACGGCGGTTGAAACCGCGTCTACACAAACGATGTCCATGCCAAGCGGACTAAAGAAGATACTGTACTTGGCGGTACAATTAGCCGATCGCAATTTCGACATCTACTGATTCCAATCGCAAAGTATCGCCCAAACCATACTCTGACAGCACCCACAGCCCTTGTTCGTTGCGCCGAAACACCTCGACTCCGGGCTGTTCGACTTGCACCAAGACATACTCTTGCAGCGTTGAAAATTGGCGATATTTAGCAAATTTTGCGCCCCGATCCAAAGCTTCCGTCGAAGGTGATAAAACTTCGACAATCAACGCAGGAAATTGCACCAATTGCGGATCGTTATCGCGCTCGTCGCAAGTTACGACAACATCAGGATAAAAATAGTTTTGTCCTGGTTCTACCCGTAGTTTCACAGCTAAAATGTAAATTTCGTAGGGCTGATTAAGGCGATCGTCTAATAGCTTGGAGAAGTTGAAGGTAATTCGATTGTGATTGCGGGTTCCCCCACTCATGGCGACAACTTCGGCATCCCAATACTCGTAGCGTTCCTCTTGGGTGGGTTCCCAAGTCAGGTATGCTTCTGCGCTCATCGATAGGCGATCGGGTAAAGCAACCATAATGCGATCGGGAAATGAAGTATATTTCTAGGATAACTCCAAGATGGCGATCGCATTTCATAGAAAAAGTTGAAAAAGTGCGATCGGAAATTAAGCTGAGTTTTGCTGGGACTTACGCATCAAAATCCAAGAAACCGGGTTTTTTGCGGTTTCTTTGGGGTAGTGGCGGTCGTGGGTTCAAATCTCGCCACTCCGATTTATTAATTCGCCTAGCTTAAAGGTTGAGTTTCAAATCTCGATCGGAAAATGGCGCAAGCCCAAATTGTAATCTTCGATTCGCAAGAGGGTGAAGCATAATGCTTCACCCCTACATTTCTGGGATTGCTTAAGATGATTGTTTCGAGATATCTAAAGTGATATCCCAAGCTTCCCGTTCTTCAAGTTCTTCTTACCAAGCTTCAGGGCGATCGCTATTTTTTGGGGAAGGAGGGTAAGGTCGAGAGATCCATATATTTATTTGTCGATGGTTTGTAAGTATCGTATCTTTCTCCAACATTAGAGTAAGAGGTTAAAGGTTGACCATCCAGACGAAAGTTTTGTATTTGTTTATTTGAGACAGAGGTAGGAGTGTAGTTTTTTCCTATGGCTTTATCGTTGTACATCACCTCAAAATGTAGATGTAAAGGCACATTTCCACTTGTTCCCATCGTTCCTATTTGATCTCCTTGATTCACCAACGATCCTTCTTGAACATTCTTTGTGTTCAAATGAGCATATATTGTGACATACCCACTACCATTATAAGGTTGATCGTGATCTATCCAAACAACGTTACCCCATTCATGACCCCCCGGAGGAGGTGCTATGTACTCTGATCGGATCACCTTACCGGTAGCCGATGCTAACACGGGTATATCAGACTTAGTGGAGGATTTGCCATTTTCTTTAAAAGTAGCACCAAAGTCTAAGGCTGGTTTTGTATTATTATTATGTGTCCCCTGATTAATGAGCCATTCTTTACCTCCTGGTAAAGGCATTTTAAACCCACTATTTATACTAGGGTTAGACTGAGGTATTACTTGCCCGGGATTCAACACTAATCGATAGTTTGTAGATTCACTTCCAACGGGAACTACACGAAGATAGTAAGTTGTATTTCCTGCCAAATTCCAAGAAGCAAGTTCATCATTACTACCCCCATTCTCGCTTTTTGCTAAAACTGTGCGGTTACCATCTTCAAGGTAAACATTAGCATTGCCAGTCATATTTCTGAGGGCAAAAGATAAACTCCGGGGTTTGTCTAACCGGAAACTATAGTAGTCAACTGCATCTCCCAAACCAGAACCGACAAAATCGCTGAATTGATAATCTTCTAAGGCTGCGCGATCGGTCAAAGTTCCTAAATTGCGGGCTTTATTTATACTGAACCCCCCTGGAATTCCCTCAGAAGGAGAGTTTCCAGCTTGATCTAGGTTCACAGCAATACCGTAACTGGCAGTCCCTTGAACCCGTAAAAAATAGGTGCCAACCGATAAGTTGTCCAACTGATTCCCGGAGATTAATTTATTGGAACTTCCTACTGAACTGGCTAATACTTCCCCAGAGTCAACCCTGCCATTGTTATTAGCATCCCGAATTAGAGAAACATCAGCACTACCATATATATCTTTCAAGCCAACGCTTAAACGTCCCGCAGATTGTCCGATAGTGAAACGATAGTATTGATCGTTATTCGTGCTAACGGACTGATTTGAGTACAATTGTCGTCCTGTAAAATAGCCAGTGGCATTATTGATAGTCTGAGGATTACTCATTGTGTTTTGTTCAATGATGATTGGTTGTCCTCCCATTATGACAACAGCACTATCATCCTCGGCTTTTAACGCAGCTAATTCTTCCGAACTTAATACTTTCCCTTGCACAGTAGCAGCAAAAATCGCACCTTCATCTCCCGGTGCATCAACAGGATTCACCAGAGCATCAATTGAGTGTCCAATTTCTTCAAGAATAACGTCTTCTAAGGCTGCGGTGCTGGTAATATCTCCCGTTAACGTATCCTTTGACAAATAAATCTTATTTGTTGCTACCGCAAATGCACCATTCGCTCCGGCAATGTCATCACGCTCCACTAATTCTATAGGTGGAATGCTACTAAAATCACCAATTAGCCAGTCTGCAAAAATTGCTTGTGCGGTTTGAACATTGTAATCGGAGCCAAAGCTAAGCTTAAGTTTTTCGTTTAAGTTGGGATCGGCAGCAAAGCGTTGAAGGTCTTGATTAACCGTTGGTATTACCTGAGAATTTAGGATATTAGTAGAGGCGGGATTCGCAGAAATTGTTAAACTTTGGTTAGGATTAGTGTTGTTCAATTCAAACATAGTATACCTGTGGTTGGGCGATCTGAACGAGGTGATTTTCACCTTTTTATATCTATTCATGTGGGAAGTTTCGAGTTTAATTTGCTGCCCACATTTTTAATATCTCAGATCCAAATTGGATTGAAGGCTCAGTTCGGTTCATTTTTGAGTTCACTAAATAGCTCACTGCTTCTCTTACTTACGGAACCAAGGTGAGCTATAATCGGATGAGACCACCGTAGGGGTAATGCAGAATGGTTGATTCTCTGAAGGCATCAGAACAAGGACTAAAAATCGTTGACGAAGCTAGACGCAAGAAACGCTGGACTCAAGAAAAGTGGCGGCAAGCTGCTTTTACCTCAATCTCAACATTGAAGAGGTTTTTGAAGGGGGACCGGATCGAGCGATATGCCTTTATTGCAATTTGTCAAGCCGTAGGTGTTAACTGGGAAGAAGTTGCTGAACCCAGCGAAATTCAGGCAATAGAGTTGCCTCTGGTATTATCTGTTACAAGCAAAACACCTTCACTAGCAGATCAAATTAACGTATTACCACTACAACCAACTGACGGTTACAGCAAAAACCAGCGTGGGGTATGGATTCCCAATTTACGATGCCGAAAGGTGTGGGGAAGAGAGAGTTTCAGCGAAGAAGTGTTACACCGACTAAACGACCCGCAAGAAGCGCCTATCCTTTCTCTATGTGGTAGTGCAGGGTACGGCAAGACAGAAGTAGCCTGTAAAGTTGCTACGGCAGCAGTGCGTAACAATCTCTTTGCTGATGTGCTATGGGTTAAAGCAAGAGACACCGAATTTTTAGATGGTAAAATCAGCCAGTCACAACGAGATGAGGCGCTTAGTTGGAATCAGTTACTTCAAGAGATTGCCCACCAACTAGATGGCTGTTCGGTAAAGCGAGTTTACCAACGCATTAAAGAAGAAAAGAGGCTGATCGTACTAGACAATGCTGAAACCGCACAACTTGAGGAGATTTTACCCAAACTTAATGAAATGCTTAACCCCAGTCGGGTATTACTAACCAGTCGCTTCCAAACCAATGCTTCTTATGTTGGACTGATTAATATTCCGCCCTTGGAAGAGAACTGCTCTTACAAGTTGTTGCAAGATGAAGCTAAATACAAAAATGTACCTGCAATACTACAAGCAAACACAAAGCAACTTCAACGAGTCTATCATTTATCTTGCGGTGCTCCGCTTGCATTACATTTCATCGTTGGGCGTGTCTTTGACGATGGTACATTGGAGCCAGTGTTGTCGGCACTAGAACAAGCCGGCGGAGATGTTGAAAAAATTTACGAGTTTTCCCTAAAGACAGCTTGGCAGCGAATTAGCGATGTAAGTAAGAACGTACTCCGTTACATGGGGGAGTCTGATGCAGGTGTGACTTGGGAAGAATTGTCTGGTACGAGACAGGTACAGGAGTCTGACTGGATCGTAACGCAGCGCGAACTGGGGCGGTGGTATTTGATTGAAAAGGAAACAGATGCCAAAGGTAAATTGCGATATAACTTGCATCCTTGGGTAAGACGCAGCCTGCGAAGAGGATTGGTGGATAAGTGGCAACGGTCACTTCAGGAATGGAAACAGATAACAAAATGGAAGTACGATATTGACTAATCCAGACAATTAAACGGAACGGTAATTATGAATATAGATTTAACATTACAAGAAGAGAGAGCAAATCTATTTAGTGATTTGAACGGGTTCGCCGACGAGATGTGTTTATCACAAAATGATGAAAGTGAGGATTTATTCAAATTACTATTTGAGGTGTGGGAAAAAGTCAGTGGAAAACTATGGTTTGAATGTTACTGGAACGATTATTTTCGCTGCGGTAAGATCGTTCTTAAAGCTGCTAGACATATAAATGATGTCAAGATTCAAGCACAGCTATTAGGTGAACTGGGCTACGCTTGTATGGAAGGTGAAGATTTTGTCCAGGCTGATAAAAATTTCCAGGAATCGCTACAGAAGTATCAACTGCTTAAAGAATTTTCACAAGAATGTAAGTTGCTACGCTATTTGGGAAATTTGGCAAATCGGCAAAAGCAGTATGAACTTGCTTTAGAGCATTATCATCAAGCTTGGGAAATTTTGAAGACCAAGCGCAGTCAAATACCTATTGACGATCGATTAGCTCTTCATGAAGCAGAGTTACCAAATGTTATTGGATGCGTGTATCTTGAGTTGAGAGATTTTTCTGCGAGTCATCAGCAGTTTAATCTATCTCTAAAAAACTATCAAATTTTGCTAGAAGATTACCCTCATAAGAGAATTCGATATCGCTACTATCAAACCGAGCTAATAATGAATTTGGGAAAATGTCACTTTCTACAAGGAGATTACGAGCAAGCTAGACGTTACTATGAAGACTGTCTCCTACTCAGCAGAGAAATTAGTCGCAATGATACAATCGCTAGTACACTACTAAGTTTAGCTGAGTTAGAAGAGGTAGAGGGCAACAAGGAAGAGGCTATAAAACTTGCAGGTGAAGCCGAGAATGTTGCTGGTACTGAAATTACCTCTGTACGGGAGCGAGCTGCTATTTTTAAGGAAAAATTGCTGTCAAAGACAATCTTTTGACCGTGGAATAGTGAGACTATACCGGATTTACTGTATTTCTATATATATCAGGAATTAGATTTAACTACTCAACTAAAGCTTGCCGCTGAGCCTCCAACAATTCCTGAATTCCTGTTTCTGCCAAATCCAAAATTTGATTTAACTGACTCCGGCTGAAACTTCCGGCTTCGGCAGTTCCCTGAATTTCGATGATGTTCAAATCTCCATTCATTACCACATTACAGTCAATTTCCGGCTGTTGGTAGCCAGCAATCACCACAATCGCCAACAACTCAGCAGCGGGCTTTAACGGCAATATTGTCGGTACTCCCAGCACAATTTGATGGATGTCTACAGACAGTTGGCGGCCACCAAGTTTAAAGAAATGGTGCGCGTTTTCCTCGGCCACCCTGATCCGCATTCGCGACAAATCCCTGGGGCTGTCGCGCTTGAGAGTGATTTTCCCGTGTTTGTCAGGATGTCCCGCCACCGTCAGCAGCCGAATTGTGCGATCGGCCCGCAAAATCGGCACCAGTTCGCAAATCGCCGCAAACAGCCCGTAACCGTGGTCTGCTGGGAGTTCTAAGCCGTGCACTCTGAAAGAAATGTCGGTTGAGTCTTTAACTCGGAGTACAGACATTTTATTTGGGAGATCGGTAGTATTCACTAACTTTCTCTGGAGTGATGAGTTTATCGCCTGACGGCATCAAAGGTTTGGGGAGTTGAAAGCAATGGCTGTTCGCGTCCCTGCATTAATTGCGTAGCTTTCACTACTCGGAGGGCAAAGTGATCAACTGCGATTGACGCTTTCGCTTTCAGCGATATCTACCATACATAGCGCGTTAAGGAATTTTTGTCAAGCTTTTTTTTCCCCAATCCTCGCCCAGAAACCGGGTTTTTTGGAGATTGAGGGTTTCAACCGAGTATTTTCGCGAAAAAACCCGGTTTCTAGCTACCCTTGAGTGCTGGACTCAAATTGCCAAATCATGGCACTCAATTGCAGTGGTCGCTCGCTCCTGAAGAAGAAAGTATTTTAGCTATATTCCTAGGGCAGAAAGTGGAATTGTATACAGGTGCAACTCAGTTGCCAATACTCAAGGGCATCGAGTTAGAATTGACCGTAGAAACAGTGTTTGGGTGGTTGAGTTTTAATTGAGCTTTGGTAAGCGATCGCTCTCTAATATCAACTTTGTTTTACCCTCATAAAATATGATATAATTGATTAAAAATACCTTCAGGAGAAACAGATGAAAGCTGTTGAAGTATTGGGAACAATTGATGAAAAAGGTCAATTAGTGCTCGATCGCGCGATCGAAGACTTTCCCCCCAGCCGCGTGCGAGTTATCGTACTTTTTGCCGAAGTAGCAGAGGAAGCCGAAACCGATCCTGATGATACTCCCATTTCCGAAGTGAAAGCAAGTCTCAGGAGAGCATTACAGCAAGCAAAAGCAGGACAAACCCGACCAATTTATGAGCTGTGGGAGAGGATCGATGCTGAATGAACCCAATTCAGTTTCTATCAGATTCTCAGATGAATTTGAGGAAAACTTATATAGATTGTCAAAAAAATATCGACAGATTCGCTCGGATGTTCAGCCAATTATTCAACAATTCCAAGGGGGGAATTTTACTGGCGATCGCATCCCCGGAATGGGTGAAGATTATGTCATTTTGAAAGTGAGAGTCAGAAATAGCAATATCCAAAAAGGGAAAAGCGCTGGTTATCGACTGATCTATCAAGTTGAGTCACCGACTAGCGTACTTCTATTAACCATTTATGCTAAATCAGACCGAGAAGATATCAGTCCTAATGAGATTTGTAGCATCTTAGCTGAGTTCGATGGGGATGAATAAAAATTTTCCGTGTTGTGTTAAAAAGCTTGCCGTTGAGCCTCCAACAATTCCTGAATTCCTGTTTCTGCCAAATCCAAAATTTGATTTAACTGACTCCGGCTGAAACTTCCGGCTTCGGCAGTTCCCTGAATTTCGATGATGTTCAAATCTCCATTCATTACCACATTACAGTCAATTTCTGCCGCCACATCTTCCAGATAATTCAAATCTAAAAAGGGTTCCCCTTCCAAAAGTCCGACGGATACGGCCGCTACTTGACGCATAATGGGCGATCGCTCTAAATCACCTTTTTTTACCAACTTGTTCAAAGCATCAGCCACAGCCACAAACCCGCCATTAATTGAAGTAGTGCGAGTCCCCGCGTCTGCTTGCAAAACATCCGCATCGACAAGTATCGTGCGTTCCCCCAACAGTTGCATATCCAAGCACGATCGCAAACTCCGTCCAATTAACCGCTGAATCTCCTGAGTGCGTCCCGATAATTTCATAAATTCCCGCTCTTGTCGCTGCGGCGTAGCTCCCGGTAACATTCTATACTCGGCTGTCAGCCAGCCTTGTCCGGTATTCTCCAGAAACCTAGGCACTCCCGGCTTGATTGTAACGCTGCAAAGTACCTGAGTATCGCCACTTTTGGCTAGCACGGAACCGCTAGCAAATTTGTTGAATTCGCGATCGAAACTAATCGAACGAAGTTGGTTTGGTAGTCGGCCGTCGGGACGCTGGAAAGACATAATATTTAGGGAATTGAGAATTGGGAATTGGGAATTGGGAATTGGGAATTGGGAATTGGGAATTGGGAATTGGGAATTAATCTTCCTTCTGGCTAATGACTATTGACTATTTCCCATTAGCGTCGATCAATTTGAGCAGATCCTGTTGGACTTGTTCGGGAGATCGATCGCCATTGACAGTTAACAGCCTGTTGCGATACTGATAATAATCTAGGATCGGGATAGTGCGTTCGTGGAACAAATCGAGCCGGCGCTGTAAAATTTCTGGACGATCGTCCGATCGCGCCCGATCGCTCGATCGACTCAACAAAAGCTCGATCGGCACTTTCAACCAAATCGCCCAATCTAGCTGCTGAGCCAAATCGTCCAGCAAAAAATCCAACTCCTCAGCTTGAAAAGCCGTTCGCGGATAGCCATCCAACAGCCAACCCTTAGTCACATCCGACATTAGTAGTCGGTGGCGAATGAATTGAATCATAGTTGGATCGGGAACTAGCTCCCCGGATTGCACATAAGGTGCGGACAACTTGCCCAAATCTGTTTGAGATGCGATGGCTTCTCGCAGAATGTCCCCCACAGAAATTAAAGGAATGCTCAAATTGCTGCACAATTGCTGTGCCTGAGTTCCCTTTCCCGCTCCCGGCCCTCCCAGAATCACCAATCTCACAGTGCTTGCTCCTAGTGCCGCGACATTCAAATTCTACGCGATGTGTACCTTTTATTGAAAGTCCTGGACTCCGCAAGACTCTCATAGGCTGGGTTTTTGCGCCTATAACTGTATAATTCTCGGGTTCCACGCCGTAGTTGGGTAAAAAAACGGTTTCTGCGTAAGTGCTTGCTTGAGTTCAAAAAATCTCACAAACGACTGCGAATCGCACTGCCGCTAGCTTTTGACAATTTGTATATCTAGCGTTTGATCGGATGTGTACTCGGCCCCGTACACTATATATTGTTAAGCAGGCTTCAGCCGCGCTCTTCGGTCGGAGCCGCACTCAAGACTTAGTTGCTGATTAGATATTGCCCTATGGTTGCTCAGTTACAAACCCCTAAACTCAATTTAACCCACAGCTTGCCCTACACAGTTGAAGGGCTGGTGCAAGTTTTTACAAGCCCGCACCGCTGCTTTTTTACCAGTGTCATGGCTCAAGCGCTCCGAATTGCTGGACAGGGATCTCCGGTGTTGGCGGTACAGTTCCTCAAAGGGGGAATCAATCAAGGGCATCAGCATCCGGTGCGGCTGGGGCAAAATTTAGATTGGGTGCGGTGCGATTTGCCGCGCTGCATTGACAAGGCCGATTTAAATGAGATCGAAACGCGATCGATCGCACAATTGTGGGAGTACGTTCAAAATGCGGTACGTTCCGGCAGTTACGCCTTAGTTATTCTCGATGAATTGAGTTTAGCCGTGAATTTAGGCTTGATTCCCGAAGCAGAAGTGCTGGCATTGATTGACAGCAAGCCGCAGGATTTGGATATTATTTTGACTGGGCCTTCTATGCCCCCAGCAATTTTGGAAGTTGCCGACCAAGTTACTGAAATTCGCCGCAGTTAAGGACAATAGATAAGATTGCCTGAGTCCTTTTAATCAAATTTTCGGACGGGCTTTCTGGCCCATCCCACAAGAAAAAAATTTGTGGGATGGGCCAGAAAGCCCGTCCTATGTATTTTTGCAATATATCTAATGATTTTAGTTGCGATCGCCCGCGCGTGCGATCGCCATTTTTAAATATAAATTTTTATGTAAAAAAAGAGGCGACCGCTGAGTTCACGCGAGCGATCGCACGCTGCTCAATTTAGCAGCAATATTACACTGGAACTACCGGATCGAACACAACAGTCAATCGATCGGCCGGAACCATCCGCTTAAGAATTTGCAAGTGACCGTCTGCATCAGACCAACTACGAAACTGACCCACAACCACCTTTTCCACATTCGGAAGCGATCGAACTACAGTCCACGGCTTGAGACGTTTTTCTTGCAACATAGTAGATATATATCCTTGGTAAATTGGAGCCAAAGCCCGTCCTCATACTTTTCTACGGGTAAGGACTGGTCTGTAGCTTGGTAAACTTGCCCTTCACTCACAACATATCACAAAAAAATGGTTTGGGACTAGATCGAATTTTCTGTTCTTTTTCTACCTAATTTCTACAGAACATATCGCCCAACTGTACTCAGTAGCTACCTATAGCCTTTCTCAAAAAGATGAGGTATGTCTGGTAATGGGTAATGGGTAATGGTAATGGGTAATGGTAATGGGTAATTGGGAAAAAGGTAATCGATAGTTCCGATCAGCTTTTTGAGGTTTTTGAAGGTAAAGATGCTCGCTGTTGTGTGTGTGTTCTCCCTGGCGATCGTAGCATAATTTGGCATACCTCATCTTTATGATAACCGCTATAGATCGAGCGCCTGTAGGTAAGTCCCGGGAAAAACGAAGGCGGCGAGAGAATTTGATGCTTTTGACCCATTGATTAAAATAGGCAATTCCCATGCAGGACAGCTTCTTGAAAAATGAATTAAAAATTTGTTAACTCTTTAAATAATTACCACCTTTGCCATGATTCGCCTCTTCTTCCCAGTCGGCTTTTCTTCCCTCTTCCTTCTTCCTTCTTCCGACTTCCATCGGACTTCTCCCTGAGCCGCCTGTAGGTAAGTCCAGGGAAAAACGAAGGTGGCGATAGAATTTGATGCTTTTGACCCATTGATTAAAATAGGCAATTCCCATGCGGGACAGCTTCTTGAAAAATGAATTAAAAATTTGTTAACTCTTTAAATAATTACCACCTTTGCCATTATTTCCCAATTCTTCCCTTTAGCGCCTTCTTCCCTTCGGGGCTTTCTTCCCTCGCACCTCAAAATCCATCCCTTAAATCAGTTAAATCCGCTAAATCCGTTATAAAATCTGTTGCCGAACTTCCTTCTCCCTACAAATCTCGCCGTGACAGCAGAAACCAGATCCCACCCAACCCCAAAACACCGCACAAAACCCCACCTTCCCACCCAAAAACAGTCCCTCCCGGCAAATGTCCAGGCTTTGCCTTAGAAGTAAAATTCAGTTCAGAATAGTATACCCACTGATTGTTAAGCCGCCAGCCCACTCGCTCGCCAAACTTCTCCCAAACAGTAGCATCATAAACACCAGCCTTTCCCCCCGACTTTACCCAAAAACCCTTTTGCACAGAAAACCCGAACCTGCGGTGACTGTGCCGCACCCAAAGTTGGTCAATAGTCTGCAAATCCTTAGCGGGAAACTTCCTAATATCTTCCTCGCTCAAATAACCCCTGGAAACTTGCTGCATCACTTCCAGCATTTTCACAGAAGTTTCCTCATCAGCACCCCGCCAATTTTTAGCAGCCAGCAGCCTTTCCAACTGAGAATAATCAATTCCTTTTTCCGACTCTAAATTCACAGAAACTAGCGGAGTCTCAGTCACAGGTTGAGTCGGTAAAGAAGCACTCAGAACAGTTGCCTGCTGCAAAAATTGCGCTGGTGGGATAACAACAACAGCAGGTTTTAACACCTCCAAAACTTCCTGAGAAGACTTGTAGCGGTCTTTGACATATTCCTGAATCAACTTATCCAAAATCTGACCTAAATCCTGGCTAATCTTTGTTCCTTTCGGCAAAGCCTCCCTCCAAAGCCAGCGACCTTCGAGCGGGTCGTAAAGGTCATCGTGAATGTCCCCGTAGATATCCAAATAAGGCATAACAGAAGTCAGCAAGCGAATGCAAGTCACCCCCAAACTGTAAAGGTCGCTAGCAGGAACAGCCCTACCGTGCCGCTGTTCTAGAGCCGCGTAGCCTGGAGTTCCCAACTTAGTTCCCGTTTTGGTCGGAGCATCAGCTACTACCTGTTTGGAAACGCCAAAATCTATTAGTACCAACTTGCGATCGCGATTGCGGCGGATCACATTTTCCGGTTTAATATCCCGGTGAATTACATTGCGCTCGTGAACAAAATTCAGCAAAGGCAACAAATCTAACAGCAGTTCTCTAGTTTTAAGTTCGCTATAAGCACCGTACTTGTCTAACTCATCTTTTAAATTATTGCCATCAATAAACTCTTGCACCAAATACAAGCGCCCATCTTCCTCAAAATAAGAAATTAGCTGAGGAATTTGTGGGTGTTTCAGTTCGTAAAGCCGCCTTGCCTCTTGTTCAAACAGTCGGACATACTTTTTAAAATGAGCTGGCTTCCGCTGAAACTCCTGGGGCGGCGACAACTGTTTAATAACGCACAATTCCTCAAATTTTCCATGATTAACAGCCCTAAAAGTCCTGCCAAATCCTCCGTCGCGCAGCGGCTCAGTTGCTGCATAAAGGTCTTTTAGCAGCAGCTTTGAACCACAATTAAGACAATACTTTGTGCCTGGTGGGTTCTGACGCTTGTCTCTTGGGCAATCGAGATTAAGGCAGTATGTCATATATTAAAAAAATGCGAACAAAATTATACTCATGGTGTCATTTTATTCAAGAGTCCGATCGCAAGCTGGTTTTTGTTGAGGCGAGACCCCGAACCTTACGGAGGCCGCAGCCACCGTCGCGCTCCCTCGGGGGCGCTCTCGCCAGACTGCCCCTGAGCAAGTATAACTCTCTTAAGGGTTTGACCTCAAACTCGAAGTCCAAATCTAACCTTAAACTGCGATCGGCGCAATAGATTTGATTTAGCGGTCAAATAGCCCGCAGAGCAAACAGAAATAGTAATTTATTACCAGCCCAGTTGCCTCTGCAACCTCGAAAAAAAACTTAGGATTCCGCCTGAGATATAATTTTATTGACAGAGAGAATCAGACTAACCGGAGCTGCGGCTGCCGTTAAGTTCGATCGAACTTAATATTTTACAAGTATAAAATTTTACCCGACCCGGCAAAATCAACAATCCAAAACACCCCAACTTTCCCCTGGTTAAAATCAATACTAGCTTGCTCGATCGCAATCCGAGTGCGACCCGACAATTAGCATGTTTAAGCTGTTGCCTTTTTTCAGCTATTACCAGTTACATTTATTGAGATCCCTCTACTTAATTAGGAACTGCCAGTGACACCAAAAATACAGCCATCTCAAAATCCCAACTCCCGCAAAGAATCACCGAAAGTACCCTGGTTCGAGCGCTTCATGGCACTGGTCGCCCTAGGAAATTTCAGCCTAGTATTATTTGACATAAGTTACGTCCCCTGGCGAGATTTCTACTTCCGGCAAGTGCCAATTATCACCCAAATATACGACCAGTTTAAAGGAATTCAACCCCACCGAGACACCCAGAAATATCTCAAGACCTTAGAAGAATTAAAAAATCAAGTAGTGCAAACAGGCTTGCCATCTCCCGAAGTAGCAGCCAAATTGCAGGAAATAAACAATCTGAGCGCGAAGATGATCGACGAAGATCCGTTTCGAGTAGCATCAAAAAGCGGCAGCCTAGAAAAAATCAAAGACCGGATGCGCGATCGCGCTCCGAATCCGCAAGACTCCGCCAAACAATCATTCAAAACATTCTGGATCCCTGACTATTTAAACAAACAAGGCTGGCAACAAGAAATCACTTGGTTTGACGCCAAAATCAAGCCGTTAATCGCCATCAACTATTACCGCACGATCGGAGAAAATGGCGAATTTACCGACAACTTCTGGCAAATCGACCTGCCATTTATTGCCATATTCGCGATCGAATTTCTAGCCCGCACCTACTTCATCAGCCGCCGCCACCGCAGTGTCAGTTGGCGAGCAGCCATGCTCTGGCGGTGGTACGACATCTTTCTGTTCCTCCCATTCTGGCGGCTGTTGCGAGTATTACCCGTCACAATTCGCATCCACCAAGCCAAAATGCCCGACCTCCAACCCATACGCACCCAAATCAGCCGGGGTTTCGTCGCCAACTTCGCCCAAGAATTGACCG
This sequence comes from Microcoleus sp. Aus8_D2, assembly GCF_036702665.1. Classification (NCBI taxonomy): domain Bacteria; kingdom Bacillati; phylum Cyanobacteriota; class Cyanophyceae; order Oscillatoriales; family Microcoleaceae; genus Microcoleus; species Microcoleus sp. Aus8_D2. Next base: position 226,376 of record NZ_JAUBUN010000005.1, on the reverse strand, counting down.
AAGTAGTAGTAATTCAGCTCATCAACCAGATGCAAAAATCAATTACCACAGGCGAACTAGCCCGTCAACTATTTCAATCCCAAAAACAACGCTATCTAGATATCAACAATGTAAATGAAATAGAAGCGATCGCCACCCATCTAGTCCAAATCACCGTCTACAAAGTCCTGCCCCAACTCCAGCCAGACCTAGAAGCCCTGCTCCGCTACAATATAGAATTATTTCTCAAACAATCCCCCCTCTATCAAGGATGGAAGCAAGTACCCGGACTGGGAAACCTGCCAGCACAGCTAGCAGAGCAATTAGTTGCAGAACTCTCGAAATTAGTCACTCTCGGCCCCCAAGATGCCTACGAAGCCTTTAAAATCGCCAGCGAAGACCCCATAGGTACAAAACTCTCAAGCCAGCTAGTCCAACATTTCGGGCAAGCTTTAGGAGCCGAATTGCAACAGCAGCAAACCTGGCAAGAAATACAACTGCTGCTGTGCGACTTCCTAGAAGAGTTCAAAATTAACTACATCCAGCGGTTGAGCGAAGAAGACTTCGAGAAAATTTTAGAACAAGCCAAGGAGTTGCAACGCATAGGCCCGCGTTAAGCTAACGGATGTCGAAGCAAGAAGTCCTGCCGTCGGGCAGTCATTGGTCCTGCCGTCGGGCCGTCAGAAGCAAGATAGAATCTTTTTCCCATCGGACACTCGGACACTCGGACACTCTGTCCATCGGACACTCGGACACTCCCACTCTGTCCATCGGACACTCGGACACTCCCCCACTCCCCCCGACACTCCCCCGGTGGTTAAGGTTTGTCACTGGGCTGGCGATCGAGCTAAAATGAAAAATGAGGCACACTTCGATCGGAAGAATTCCTCAAACTTCTTGGAAGAAATTGTTTTACCTAGAAGTGGGTCAAGCCCACTTTTTTTGTTGCATTAGTCGCAGGAAAAGAGATCGGGGCGTCAGACTTGCCAGTTGAGGACTGATCCAGTAGGGATAATTCCCCCGCTTGAGCTCCCCAGCAGGGATGTTGAGTAAGTCCCAAAGTTGAAGACGAAAGTCGCAGCAACCCAATAAAACCACCTCAAAGCCAAGCAATCTCAACACCAAATTTTTCCTTGCCCGTGTCCCAGTTCAGGAGTGTTAACTTAAGTATTCGATATGACTCATCCCCTAATCCCACAAATCATTGACTTAGCTACCCCCGTTGCGGAAACACTGGGATTGGAAGTAGTGGGAGCAGTGTTTCACACCAACCAAAATCCTCCCGTCTTGCGGGTAGACATCCGCAACCTCCAGCAAGACACCGGTTTAGCCGACTGCGAGCGGATGAGCACAGCTCTCGAAGCCGAGTTAGACGCATCCGACATCATCCCCGACGCCTACGTGCTAGAGATTTCCAGTCCCGGAATATCCCGATTGCTCAGCAGCGATCGAGAATTCATTACTTTTAAAGGTTTCCCCGTCACAGTCAAAGCCACCGAACCGGACTCGCGAGTCAAAGAGTGGAAAGGACTACTTGTGGGCCGGGATGAAACAACGGTTTATCTCAATCAAAAAGGGCGACAGGTTAAAATTCCCCGCCCTCAGATTGTCAAAGTTGAACTAGACGAAGGAAAGGAGTAGTCAAGGGAAACCTTGAATTTTGAGTTTTGAGTTGTAGGGGCGGTGCCCATGTCCGCCCGAGAGATTTGAGATTGGAGATTGCCTCGCAGTAAGCTGAAAGTGCTTTGCTGCGAGTTAATTTTTAAGAATCACATCTTTAGCAACGGGTAGAACTGGAATAACAAATAAATTGTTACTGCACCCGAATTTCCAAATCCAATCTTTCTCACTCATCAATCATCACTTTTTCCCGAAAATCACCAATTACAGAGCGCCGATTATCAGTTACGTATTGTCACAGCAAAAAAGGAGTGTTTTATATGTCAATGGTTCCCCTGCCCGGCCTCAAAGAAATGGTCGAAGGTATTAGCAAAGAGCGAAATTTACCCAAACACGCCGTCCAAGCAGCCTTGCGAGAAGCCCTACTCAAAGGATACGAACGGTACCGTCGCACCCAAAAACTCGACCACTTCAGCGAAGAATACTTCGACAACTTTGATGTGGAACTCGATGCAGAACAAGAAGGTTTCCGCGTTTTAGCTAACAAAACTATTGTCGAAGAAGTTGTCAATCCCGATCACGAAATATCACTTTCCGAAGTGCAAGAAGTAGCCACGGAAGCTCAGCCAGGGAGCATCGTGCTCGTAGATGTCACACCAAATCAAAAAGAATTTGGTCGCATGGCTGCCATCCAGACCAAACAAGTTCTTGCTCAAAAATTGCGCGACCAACAGCGCAAAATGATTCAAGAAGAGTTCAAAGATTTAGAAGAAACCGTTCTGCAAGCAAGAGTGCTCAGGTTTGAGAGGCAGTCGGTAATTTTGGCAGTTACCAGCAGCTTTGGTCAGCCCGAAGTAGATGCCGAACTCCCCAAGCGCGAACAGTTGCCCAACGATAATTACCGGGCAAATGCTACATTCAAGGTTTATCTCAAAAAAGTAGGCGAAGGCTCTACTAGAGGGCCGCAGTTACTTGTTTCTAGAGCAGACGCAGGTTTGGTGGTTTACCTGTTTGCTAACGAAGTACCAGAAATAGAAGACGGGGTGGTGAGGATTGTCGCCGTAGCCAGGGAGGCAAATCCGCCCTCCCGGCACGTCGGCCCCCGGACTAAAATAGCAGTTGATACTCTCGATCGCGACGTAGACCCGGTAGGAGCCTGCATCGGAGCGCGGGGATCGCGGATTCAGGTAGTAGTCAACGAATTGCGCGGCGAAAAAATAGACGTGATCCGCTGGTCTCCAGACCCTGCCACCTATATTGCTAACGCTCTGAGTCCTGCTAGAGTAGACGAAGTGCGTTTGGTTGCCCCAGAAGGCAGACGCGCTCACATTTTGGTCGCTGAAGACCAACTGAGTCTTGCCATTGGTAAAGAAGGTCAGAACGTCCGCCTCGCAGCCCGCCTGACAGGTTGGAAAATCGATATCAAAGATATTGCTAAGTACGATCGCGACGCCGAAGACACCAAATTGGCAGCAGAAGCAAGCAGGCTCGAAGAACTAGCAGGCGATGACTACGACGAAGACGAAGCATCCGGCTACGACGGCGACGAGGAAACCGCAGAATTTGAGGAAGAGGAGGCAGCCACGGAGGAAACCCCAGCCACAGTCTAAAAACTGCGACATTCACTCACTTTTTCCCGCACGGGAGACAAGGAGGAAAAGTCCGCTATTCCCCCCTCTCCCACTCGGACACTCTCTCCTTCTCACTCCGATGAAACCGAACTACCGGTGTTGTGCAAGTTGTCGAAAAATAGCTCCTAAGGAAGCTTTTTGGCGAGTAGTCAGGCTCTATCCTTCTCATCAGGTACAATTAGATCGTGGCCTCGGTCGTTCCGCTTACCTTTGTCCGGCGAGCGAATGCCTCAAAGCAGCTCAGAAAAAAAATCGACTTGGGCGATCGCTCAAAGCACCTGTGTCTGACGAACTGTACCAAACACTTTGGCAGCGTTTAGCCACATCTAACTGTACATCTGACAGTGCCTCAACCGGGCGCCAAACCGACAATAGTTCGGCCTCGACTGTATAAACCCTCTTGGCAGCCCTACCAGTAATTATTGGTAGCGCCAGCTCTCAAACCCCAATCCGATCTGCCCACCAGTCTGGAAAGATTTGTGTCAGATTAGATAAGGGTAGGGTACTAGCAGAGGTATCCTCAAGGTGGAAAGGCAAACTTTGAAGCTAGATTTGTGGCAGTTGCCAAAATTCAGACTTCAGAGTTCCAAGTTCCCAAAAAGACTTGAGAATTCTCCAACCGCAGACTTCAGCGAGTTACATCTTTTAGATAAAATTGCTGAGCGAGTACCAAAACCCCGATTCCTGACACTGAATCAATCACAGCGAATGATGTCGTCATTAGAACAAAAAATCAAAATGTAAAAACTGGTTGGCACAAAAGAGGGCAGAGTGGATGAACAACGGCAAAGTAAGAATTTACGAATTATCACGGGAACTAAATTTGGATAATAAAGACATCTTGGCAGTTTGCGAGCGGCTCAATATTTCAGTCAAGAGCCACAGCAGCACAATTACAGAATCCGAAGCAGAACGCATTCGCAAAACGGCGGAAAAATACGTAGCCAGCCACTCTTCCTCCGGCAAGCCAGCTCCCCCCGACAGAGCAGCAGCGCCATCTAGAGAATCTGGCCCTCACCCTAACGACCAACAAAAAAAGCAGCAAATTTTAGAAATACGCAGTCCAAAAGTACGGCCGGCTGGTGCTTCCTCCCAGCCGGCGGGCAACGAGGAGAAAAAAAACCAGCCTGGGGCAACCGTGGCAACTCCTCCCAAATCGCCCGCTCAACAACTCCAGCCTCCAGCGAAACCAAATATCAATCGACCTGTACTGTCGAAACCAAATGTCGCTGGCTCGGCGGCTCCGTCAGAAACAGTGTCGGAAACTGTAGGTGCGATCGCCGAGACAGCGGAAACAACCGCCCAGGCTCAAGCACCTGCGGCACCTGCGGGACTTCAACCGCCGTCGTCCAAGGCTCCCGAACGCACCCAGCGCCCGCCGGTCGCCCCTCCAGCGCCGCCCGGGGCCAAACTCACGTCCCCGCCAGTCAGAGCAGCGTCCGAGTCGGCGACGCGCTCCCCGCAAAATCAGGGAAACAAGCCGGTACTGAAACTTGCCAGAACCGAGCAAGAGCAATCAGAACAGTCAGAAACTCTGGAAGCGCCGGCAAAACCGAGCCGCCCCAGCAGACCTGCACCGGGTGGTACCGAATCTCGCGACGCGCAAAGACCGCGCCGGGAAGGCGCTGGCGGCCCAGTCAAAACTCAACTTGCAGATCGACCCCAGCCTGGCCCGCGCCGGAGCCTGGCCCCGGCAACTTCAGCCGCCGGGCTGCGCAGCCGGGGCGGTGACACCGCACCCGCAGGAGAAGACGGAGACGATCTCGAAGAAGATACGCCGTTGCTGGAGATTCCTCTCCTCAGCAGGCCGACACTGCCTCGTCCAGCCAAAAAGACACAGGTCATTTGGGAAGAAGATGACGAGGAAAACTCAGACGCTGCCAAAGCCGCCAAAGCAGGCAAGGTCAAACGTTCTCGCCTCAAACCCATAGACGAGGATGACGATGACTTAGAAAACGGCTTGGATCTGCCAGCACCAGTCACGGTAAGCCTGTCCCTAGCCCGCCCAGCTAAAGCGAAGGGACAAGCAGCACCCAAGTCAACACCAGCTCCGGGCGCACCCGGAAACAGCGGAAAAAACAAGAGACCAGGCCCTTCTCACGATAAAAGCTCTTCTGGTTCGACCGGGGGACGCGGCAACCGGGGCAAAACAGCCGAAGCTAAGGTAGAACGTCCAGAAAAGCTGCTGCTGAGCAGACCGATGACCGTTCAAGAACTAGCAGTTACTTTGGCTGTTCCCGAAACCGAAATTATTAAGCGGCTGTTCTCTAAAGGCATTGCGGTAAACATTACCGAAACCCTGGACATTCCAGCGGTGAGAATGGTAGCCGAAGAAATGGGCGTAGAGGTAGAAACTCCCGAAAAAGTAGCCCCAGCGATCAAAGTGATCGAGATGCTGGACGAAGCAGATTTGGAATACCTCCAGCGCCGTCCGCCAGTGGTAACGATTATGGGCCACGTGGATCACGGCAAAACTACGTTGCTCGACTCGATCCGCAAAACAAAGGTGGCTCAGGGAGAAGCTGGGGGGATTACCCAGCATATCGGCGCTTACCACGTGGATGTGGTACACGAAGGCAAGAGCCAGCAGGTGGTATTTTTGGATACGCCCGGCCACGAAGCCTTTACAGCAATGCGGGCTCGGGGAACGCGGGTTACGGACATCGCCATCTTGGTGGTGGCGGCGGACGACGGTGTGCGTCCTCAGACAATTGAAGCTATCAGCCACGCGAAAGCGGCGAAAGTGCCAATTGTCGTGGCTATTAATAAAGTAGACAAAGAGGGCGCTCAGCCGGAACGGGTGAAGCAAGAGCTGACTGAGTACGGCTTGGTCGCAGATGACTGGGGCGGCGATATCACGATGGTTCCAGTCAGCGCTATTCGAGGGGAAAACCTGGATACGCTGTTGGAAATGATTCTGACAGTCGCAGAAATGGAAGACCTCAACGCTAACCCGAACCGACCTGCTAAGGGTACTGTGATTGAAGCTCACCTCGACAAGGCAAGGGGGCCTGTGGCAACTCTGCTGGTGCAAAACGGCACTCTGCGAGTGGGCGATATTGTGGTCGCAGGCTCGGCTCTGGGTAAGGTGCGGGCAATGATCGACGATCGCGGCGATCGCGTAGAGCAAGCAACTCCATCCTTCGCGGTGGAAGTGCTGGGCTTGCGGGAAGTTCCTCGCGCCGGAGACGAGTTTGATGTCTTCGCCAACGAAAAAGAAGCAGCGGCGATCGCAAGCGGAAGAGCTACATCTCAACGAGATTCCCGCCTGCTGCAAGGCGGTCGGATCAGCCTCAGCGGCTTCTCTCAACAAGCTAAGGAAGGCGTTCTTAAGGAACTAAACTTGATCTTGAAGGCAGATGTCCAAGGCTCCCTCGAAGCAATTGTCGGCGCTCTGACTCAACTTCCTCAAAAAGAAGTTCAACTCCGACTGCTGCTATCTGCTCCTGGAGAAATCACAGAAACGGATATTGACCTCGCCGCAGCTAGTAATGCTGTGATTGTCGGGTTCAATACTACTCTCGCCAGCGGCGCTCGCCAAGCGGCCGACCAAGCGGGCGTAGACGTGCGGGAATACAGCATCATCTACAACCTCTTGGATGACATTCAAGGGGCAATGGAAGGTCTGCTGGAACCCGAACTGGTGGAAGAACCCCTGGGTAAGGTGGAAGTGCGCGCTATCTTTGCGATCGGTCGCGGGGCTGTGGCTGGATGTTACGTACTCGAAGGCAAGGTCATCCGCAACTGTAAGGTGCGGGTGCGCCGGGGCAACAATGTCGTTTACGAAGGTGTCCTCGACTCCCTCAAACGGATGAAGGAAGATGCCAAGGAAGTCAATACTGGCTACGAATGCGGTATTTCCTTGAGCGGGTTTAGCGACTGGGCGGATGGCGATATTATTGAAGCCTACCGCATGGTTACTAAGCGCCGGACTCTATCTCAATAGTGTTGAGTTGTGAGTGTTGAGTTGGAAGAGAAGTTTTGAGTGAAGGCAACTAAATTGCCGATCGCTCGAAACTATTCTCTTCACTCAATACTCCCAAACTCATCTGACAGTTGACAGTTGACAGTTGGCAGTTGACAGTTGGCAGTTGGCAGTTGGCAGTTGACAGTTGGCAGTTGGCAGTTGGCAGTTGGCAGTTGGCAGTTGGCAGTTGGCAGTTGACAGTTGGCAGTTGGCAGTTGGCAGAAGGAACTTCCTAATCGTCTTTTCTCTTGCTTAAAATTCAAAATTCGCTCACTCCCATAATAATTTCTGAAACAAACCCGATTTCTGCTCGTAAGCCCTTGGTTTGACCGCTAAATATTTACTCCTCGCATCCGGTTTCTGGGTCAAGAGTGCATCCAAAAATCTCAATATTCAAAATTCAAAACACATAATTCATAACTAATAATTAATTAAAGTGCGTTCTTTTTGGTCAGAGCCTTTCTTATGGATTCACCTTTCTGGAGCCGCTGCATTGCCGATTTTCCTCGGACTGTGCTTGCTGGGACTCGCCGTGGGTTCTCCTATGCTCCCTGTCTGGTTAGAAGTGTTTTTAGTGGCTGTAGCAGGTATTGCTCCTGTGCTGTGGATGCAATGGTTCCGCCCTTTTTACATTTTTAGTATTTTAGTTGTGGCGGTGAAACCGCAGAATTTAACTTCTGTGCAGCAGCAGATGCTGACTCGGTTTAAAACTAAATTAAATCAAGGAATCGCTCTTTTTATAGCTGTTTTGCTGGCAGTAATTTTGTGGCAGCTATATCGATTTGCTCCCCTCGCTGCTGGAGTAGTTCCGTTTCCTCCTTCCTGGCGCTGGGCTGGATTGTTGTTGGCAGCTTCGGCTTTTTTAGCTAGCAATTTGTTTTTGCAGGTGTCTGCTAGTGTTGTGGCGGTTTTGCTGACGCCGGAATCAGAATTTGCAGCGACAAAGCCTCATGTTTTAGAAAAAATTAGGCAGGATTTTACGATCGCACCTTGGGAAGTCGATCGACTTTTGCCGGATGAGGCGGGCGAGACAACTGTCACTCAGGCTGCACCCGCAGAGTCAATCCCACCAGCAGAAGGGATAAGGAATTCGTCAGCCAGCAGTATTTTCAACCCAGAACCTGCGGACACCAACGGCGCTACATCCCTACCCCAACAGTCGCTCGAAAAGTGAAATAAAAAATTAAGATGGACTGAATTGTAGTTTAAGCTACTTTACTTGGGACAGATGTATGCAGTCAAAAAAATAGGTAATGCCCCTGCTCTGATTGAGATTATTAATAGTCTTAATATTTAATTTTAAATCGCAGGTTGTGGATATTTTATATTGGCTATTGGGAGAGAAGAATCTATAATAGAGAGTGTCAAGGTAAGCTTTCAATCCTTACAGGGGATTAAAACAGAGGTATAACAATATGGCGAATTATCTACCGATCGCACAAGAACCTCGCACCGCAGAGCCGATCGAGCTGTGCGAAGATTCTGAAATCTGGGGCAGTCTCAAATCCGCGATCGGCGCAAGTTCAGGATTTCAACGCTGGCAGCTAGAACTCAATTTTGAGAATCAGCAGCAAAATGCCACCATCGACCAGCAGGTTCGCTCCTATCTGCGGGAAACTTTAGAAACTTTGGCTTACTGAGCGTAGCAAGACCAGAGATTGTAATGGTTTGTGAATTTTCAAGGCAAATTTAGCAGGCATCCCCTCCAATATGCTAAGTGAGTGCCGAAAGTAAGTGCAGAGCGCAACTTCGGGCATCAAATTGCAGGGGACACTATTTTTGCTTACTGAATGGGGATTAATTCCCGCATCCGGCGTTGCACGCCCTCTCAGAAAAATCCCGCTCAAATTAGCCTGAAACCCACGATAAAAAGCGACTGCCGCTACTATCTAGTGATGTGCGTGTTGCCGAAACTCTTGATAATAGGAGGGAGGTAAAAAAAATTAACAGTGCGGTGGTGGCGGTACATCAAACTGGTATTAAAATCCGGCAAATTTTGCACAAATAAAATGTGACTCCGCTGTAATTTATGCAGGTTCAGAAACATTGTGCGATCGATCGCACAAATCAACCGCTGCTGACAAAATTTCCTACAGTCTAGGCAGGCGAATCTTGTTCAAAATATCTTGCAGCCGTTCTGAAGCGCCACCAAATTGTTCAGACAGAGCTACAAGTTTGCCGTAAGCTTCAACTAAGCGATCGCCCTCAACATTAACCTCTGGAGCAGGATAATTCTTCATCGTTTCCAGTAGCGTAATCTCGTTATCATTAGTTGCCGACAGCACCAAGGCCTCGCGCAAAGCTTCTCGATTTGCTTTCCCAGAAGGAGTGCGAATTACCTGACCCACTTCATCGAGAATTATTTCCCCAACTTTACTGTTGAGCGTCCGATCCAACAAGCTTTGACTGACTTTCACCGGTCTCATCAGACTGCGGCGAACCGTTTCCGGTTCTTTTTTTGCCTTTCCCAGCAGCATTTCTAACCCGGGCGACATTTTCCCAGTTTCTGCAAAAATTTCTAATTCGCTGACTGGTAAAGTCATTCGGATCGCACTGTATTTGAGCACTACCTTCTCGGCCGCCGCCGCCGCGCTGCTGTAAAATACGATTCCCGCACCTGCGGCTAAAAATAACGTCCACCGCCCTTTGCAAAATGACTTGCCCATGGTAAAATCTCCCAACATCTTTTTCTACTTTGACTTTGACATATTTCTCGATTTCTCGCCCATAGCACAAAGCCGAACACCAGCTCTTCTATAAGTGAAGGCTGGCGATCGGCTTAAATTTATTTAATATGTTTAGGGTCTTTATGAAAGCTGACCCCAATTGAACGAGTTAGAAGCGGTTTATGATTAGGGTCTTTAAATTTGCTGACCCCAATTGAACCCACCTTCATATAATGACAGGGATCGATCGCAAACCAGGGTTTCGTAATAATTTCTTTATATTTATAACTTTTCCTTGCTTCAGATATCTTTTTGTGTAGATTTGTAAAGCTTTGTTACTTCGACTTGGGCGATCGGGCTTTGGCGCGCTGCTCCCAGCGAAACAGGAACACCATCAAAGCCACGACTCCGACTTGCAGGGCAAAATTGGGCAAAGCAGTGCCAATTTCTCGGCCCGAGGCAATTTTAGCGAGGAAAACTACGCCGCCGATCAAGCCCGAAGCGCCGCAAGCTACGTAAACAAACTGTCGCAGAGGCCGGTAGGGAGTGGCCATTTCTGCGGTTAAACGCTCGTATTGTTGGCGGCTGAGGTTGCGGGGGTTTTTTGGGAGTAAAGTGCGATCGTCCGAATTTGGAAGTGGCATAGATTTAGAGAATAGGTGAATTAGGGAACTTGACAAAAAGATCGGTTTGTGAACTAAATCGTCTGGGTCGCCAAATAATGCCCAGAAACCGGATTTTTGGTACTATGTGTGTCAGAGAGAGTGAATATTATGCTACAACAAATATCTGACAACTGCCAAAATAAATCATCGCTGAATCAACATCACAACTGTCTGCAAACAGCCGACCAAAACGCCCAAAATGCCTCCTAAATTGACAATTCCCTGCAACTCGCTTTTGACAATTCCCTGAATTGCTAACTCCAACTCTTCGGGAGAAGTACCTTTTACTCGATCGACAATCACCTGGTCGATATTCAAAATCGGGATAGCCTGAGCTACAATATTTTCTAAATCCCGCTCCAGATAACGATCTAACACCAAAGCCAGTTCTTTGCTAACAATTTCTAGGGAAGCGCTCATCACCGCTGAAGTTTGCAATCGATTGAGAATCAACCGCGAAATATTTTCCCAGTCAATAGATTTGCTCAACCCGTCAAGTACCTCGGTACCGCGCTGTTGAACGTAGCTGCGAACGCTGTCGCGCATAGTTTTTCGCAACTGTCTCACCGTCGAAACCGGTAAGTTTTGCATCGACAAATTTTGCAGCCATTCTTGAAGGCGCCCGCGAATTCCCAAAGAAACAGTTAATTCTGCTAACCGCTGATTTGTGACTTGTCTGTCATCCAGACAAAAAGTCCGCAGCCGAGTTAAAGTGTTGCGCAAACCAAACAAATTTGCTACTACCCAATAAGTGCCGCTGGTTTTTTCTCGAAACCCTTCATCGATGATCGAAATATTGCGATCGGTCAAAAAGTCAATCAGAGCCTGTCGCAGCACTTCCGGCGGTATTACTACCTGCAACAGCCAATCAGCCAACTGGCCCGCTTGAGCTTCTGTTAACTGAATTTCCAGCAAAACTTGGTCAAAAATTTGATTGAGCTGAGCTTCTAAAAAATCTTCCCGGCGCGCCAAAACTTTGAGAATTCGGGGCACAGATTCCCCCAGCAAGTCTCGCAGAATGTTAGCAAGAATTTTAGCCGTTTTTTGCTCTGTGTCTGCTTTTACCTGATCCAGAGCCAACTGCAACAACCAGAGAATTACCGACTGCATCCGCTCGGTTTGGAGGAGGCGTCGCGCCAAATTTTGCAGTTCTTCTGGTGTCAGCAGCGAACCCATAATTGTGTCGGAAATGCGCTTGGCCAAGCGCTCTTGGTTGCGGGGGATCAAGCCGGGAGTGAAAGGCAACTTCCGCCCTTTGATGTAAATCGCTCGATAGGGGCGAAACAGCATTTTGATAGCTATATCGTTAGTGAAATAGCCAATAATTCCTCCCACTACAGGCGGGGCTAACAACAGCCAAATGTCAGACGGATTCATCAATAATTGGGGAATTGGGAATTGGGAATGGGCACTCGCAGGGCATTGGGCATTGGGCATTGGGCATTGGGTAATGGGGTAATGGGTAATAGTTAGTGGTTACTTGTTAGTGATTTTTCTAATAACCAATTCCCAATTCCCAATTCCCAATTCCCAATTCCCAATTCCCAATTCCCAATGACTAATGACTAATGACTAATGACCAATACTCCCATCATAGCTCCGGCAATGGGATAGTGGGTGGCGGTGGCAAATCCGGCTTGGCGGGCGATCGCGACTTGCTGCTCGCCGATCGGGAATTTTTCTAAACTAGGATTAATGTAGGCATATTCTTGAGTCATGCCAAATTGCTGAGCGATCGGCACTACGAGAGTATCTAGATAAAACTGCTGAAAGCTCCGCATGACTGAATTGCTGGGGCGGTGGAGGTCGAGAATCGCGGCTTTTGCGCCCGGTTTGAGGACGCGGTGCAATTCCTGAAGACTGCGGGGGATGTCCGTAACGTTACGCAAGCCGTAACCCATGGTGGCGCAGTCGAAGTAATTGTCGGCAAAAGGCAAGTTTAGGGCGTCAGCTTCTACCCAGGTAATGGGACTTGCAGGGGTGAGAAAAGGTCGATCGCGCTTAGCTGCAACGGCCAATTGTTCGGCAGAAAAATCGACTCCAAATACACAACCGGTAGGCCCTGCTTGTTTTGCCAGCAACAATGCTATATCTCCGCTGCCGCAGCACAAATCTAAACAAGTATTTCCCGGGCCCGCACCGCTCCATTTCACTGCCATTTGCTTCCAAATCCGGTGCTGCCCAAAGCTCAACCAGTCATTCATTTGGTTGTAAACTGGTGCAATTCGATTAAATATAGTTTTAATTTCTTCTGAGTTATTAGTCATTAGTAATTAATTGGGCATGGGGCATTGGGCATTGGGCATTGGGCATGGGGCATTGGGCATGGGGCATTGGGCATGGGGCATGGGGCATGGGGCATGGGGCATCTTGCCCGCTCGCGAAGTCGAAGGGTGGGCATGGGGCATTGGGCATTGGGCATGGGGCATTGGGCATGGGGCATTGGGCATGGGGCATTGGGCATGGGGCATGGGGCATGGGGCATCTTGCCCGCTCGCGAAGTCGAAGGGTGGGCATGGGCCCGCGCAGGGCAGTGGGGCATTGGGGCATTGGTCATTGGTCATTAGTCATTGGTCATTTTAGCCGCTCGCGAAGCCGAAGGCTGGTCATTGGTCATTAGTCATTACTTACCAGGCAAAAATTATTAATCCGTCGATTCATGTCATTCTGTCGCCAGTCGTTAATGCTTTTTTATTTATTAGCGATCGGTTATCTTTTGTCTTGAATCATTGATTGGCGATTATTTTCAACTCAAGACATATAGCTGACTAATGACTAATGACTAATGACTAATGACTACTGACTAATGACTACTGACTACTGACTAATGACTAATCACCCTGAAAACTCGTCAGTACCAAAGCAACTTGTTGAGCGGCGAGGTGAACTGTTGTGAGTTCGTCGGGGCGCAGGGAACAAGGTTGGTTCCACTGGATGGACATCAGGGCGATCGATCGACCTTTGTGAATCACCGGAACAGCCAAGTGAGCTTGAATGCCCGATTTTTGGTAGTGTGGCAGACTCGCTAGGGCTGCGTCGCTGGCAATATTCACAGCACCCTGAATAGCTTGAGAGGAGATCGCCTCTACAACCAGAGGGTCATCGGCCAGCCAATTTTCCACAGTTTTACCGCTGGTATGAGTGCCTTGGGCCGGCATTAAAACGTTTCCTTCCACCAGTTGCAAAATGCAAGTATCAGCCAAAAAATTATCGCTCACAGCATTAGTAATTGGGTCTAAAGTTGCTTCCAAACTCGGATAATCTACAGCCGTTTGCATGATGGTTGCTAACAGTTGTATTTGATTTTGGGCGCGGTGCAATTCCTCAGTCCGCTGCTTGAGAACTTCATAAGTCTCAGCCGCCTTTTGCACCACCATTTTTAATTCGTTCGGGTCCCAAGGCTTGGTGATATACTTGTAAACCTGTCCGGAGTTAATCGCATCTACCAAGTCTTCAATATCCGTAAAACCAGTCAAGATAATTCTGACCGTATTCGGAAACTGGGGCACAGTTTTGCTGAGAAACTCAGTTCCCTTCATTTCTGGCATTCGCTGATCGGAAATGATGACGGCGACTTCGCCCTCTATGCCGAGGACTTCCAAGGCACGAATCCCGCTCTCAGCTTTGAGCACGTTAAAATCTCGTCGGAAAGTGCGGTAGAGTAAATCCAGATTATCTGGTTCATCGTCTACTACCAGCATTTTTGGTTTTTTCGGGCGGTGTAGGGTCATGAGCTGGCTTTTAATTTGATCGAGCTCTGGAATGGCATTATCCATAACAATACGATAAACTCCCCTTTGTAAATTTAGGCGAGCAACTATTCTGTAACAATAGTCTCATAACTCCCTTACTATCAATCTATCGCTCTGCCGCGACACGAGCCTTGCTGGTATCCAATTACACATAACTCAACGCTGGTTTTTGATTCAACTATGACTGATACACCGCAAGATTCCTCCCCTACTGCACCTGCACCCTCGCCTAATACTGTGGATGTCGAAAAGTTAATTCGATCGCTCCGCCGCAAGGAAGGCACCTGGGTAGAGTGGGGACAAGCCTGCACGGCGCTGCTGCAAGCTGGCTGCAACTCCCAGCAGATTTTTGAACAAACTGGTTTTGAGCCTATTCAGCAAAATCAGGTCAGCGTGGCAGCCCAAGTTTACACCAGCATGGTCAATGCTGGGGCCTCGGAAGAAGTTCGATCGCACTTTCTGCGCAAAGGTAGTGATATTTTATACGAGTTTCGGATACTCTCGCAAGCAGAGCGGGCCGGAGCGGCAGCTTTGATGCTGGCCCACAATTTGGATGTTGACGATGCCCGCCAAGTTGCTAAAGCGATGAAAGAGTTTTCGCACTTCGGGAGTCTGCCGCAGGGATTCACAGACACTCCCGGGGATGCTGTAGCTTATCAGTGCTGGCAATTGGCGAGACAGAAAAGCGATTTGCAAGAGCGATCGCGCTTAATTGCTCGCGGTTTAAAATTAGCTAGCAGCCAAACCGCTAGGGCGCAAATCGAGCAGTTGCTGGTCGATTTTACCGTCGTTCCGAGGCGGGAAGCTCCCCGCTTACCAGTTTACAGGCTCGATACCGAGGAACAACTGCCCCGGATTGTGCCGGTTGTAGGCAAACTGCCGCTTTCTACGTCAGATTTGCTAGCAGTGCCTTTGCCGGAGGAAATAGAACCGTTCCGGATGGTAAAATTTTCCGGAGCCGGAGCTTGGGTGGCGATTCCGGGATGGCAGGTAATTTTGAACGCGGAAGATCCGGTGGCAGTTTTGGATATGAGCGATCGACTGCCGGTACCGCTGCAAGGTAAAGTTGAAGAAGTTTTGATTATTGCCGATCGCGCCCAAAGACAGTGGGATGCTGAGAGTTATTTCCTCGCCGATAACGCTGGCAATTTAGAAATGCACTGGTTTGAAACATCTCCGCAGTTGTCGGTGTTGGGGCGAGTTGTTTTGGTGATGCGTCCCAAGAAGATTGTGGATGAAGATTATACCAAAGATGGATGGCAAATTGATGATTAGTCAAGAGTCATTAGTCATTAGTCATTAGTAGGGTGCGTCGCGAGGGAAAATTCCTAAACAAAGATCGACAATCTCATCGCGACGCACCTTATGCCATTTTCGATTTGCAATTGGGAATGATATCACGTGCGATCGATCTAAAATTGGTTCGTAGTGCGTCCTGGGGTCCGCAGCCCAGCAAGCGGACACCAGGACGCACTACGAACAGTTGTCAGTAGGCTACGACATCTAATGACTAATGACTACTGACTAATTTGCAGCAGGCGGTTTCGGTTCTTGAATTTTCGGAACAGAATGCTGTTTCTTAAATCGAATAAAACCGTAAGTTGCAGCCCCAATTACTAGGAAATAAGGACTGTAAGCCAACAGCCAAATAGCCAAAGCAAACAAACCGAGCGTTAATTCGCCCACAGAATGAGTGGCTTTTCCCCAAGTTTCCTGCATCCGCAAGCCGAGAGAAGGTTCGGGTTCTTGCTGGGCAGAAACTGCTGCTTCTAGGGTTAAGCTAATGGTAGAATAGGCTACTTGATTGCGCAAACTTTTTAACTGAGCGTCGATGCGCTCGATCGACTCCCGAATATTGCTCAACTCTTGAGAAGCCTTGAGTACGTCGCCAACAGAGCCGGAGCGCTCCATAATTTTTAACACAACTTCCTCGGATTTGCGGAGGTTGCGCAGCCTCGCCTCGCTGTCAACTAATTGCTCGCTAACATCCTCAGCCGTAAGACCTCGGTTTTCCACACTTCCAAGTTTTGCTAAAGCATCTAAAGTAGTTTCTAACTTTTCTTGAGGGACGCGAATCTGCACGGTTGCGGTTTGGCGTACACTAGAATCCGGCGGCTTTTGGTTTTGGAAAGCCAAGATATCGCCTCGCTGTTTTTTCACAATATCGGTAACAGATTTAGTGCTGCTGTCAATAGATTTGACAACTACACTGAGTTCGGCTTTTTTAATCAGTTGGGGAGCAGTTGCTGGAGTTTCTGCGGCTGGTTTTTTTGCGGTGTCAGCAGCAACTTTTGAGGCTGCGCCTGGGGGTGTGCTTACAGGTGCGGGTGCGGATTGGGGAGCAGATGCGGCAATTTGGTTTTCAGCACTGCGGGGTGAAGCAAAGCCGCGCGTGGAGCCAGGGGCGGGAGCTCCTCCGCTGGTGCTTCCCGGTGGTGGGGCTCCGCAGCTTGGTAAAGCAATCGCGGAAGATATAGTTAATAATGCTACCACCGCAAATCGAATTTTGCTGTTGGTGGCTGGGTTTGTCTGGTGTGGCTCAAAATTGGTTTTGAGGTAAGTTTTCATTGGGGCTTTTTCCTGTAAAAAGGTTTGGGTATTGAATTTTATGCTGGTTTTAATTTAAGCTCGGATAGATAGCGTTAGTTGAGTCGATACCAAAATGGAAACGGTAGAGGTTAATTTTTTTTTATTTTTAACCGCAGATGAACGCAGATAAACGCGGATGGAATCATGACTGATGAATTTGATACTGATTTTAGTCGATCGACTGCCTCCGTCGATCGCCCGAAGAGCACTTTCTCGGAGTTAGAGCCAGCCGCCCTTTTGGCTGCTGCTTGCGGTAAAATTCGCGACAGCTTGCGTAAGGGCCAGCACGAGATGGCAGATTGGGCGGGCGGGCCCCTTGCGGTTTCGGCGGTTCCAGGGGCCGGGAAGTCTACAGGAATGGCTGCTGCGTCCGCAATTGCGATCGCCCGCAACCGACTGCACAACCGCCGCCAGTTAATTGTGGTGACGTTTACGCGATCGGCTGCTGCTAATATTAAAGCTAAAATTCGGGAAAGATTGGCACAATTGTCTTTATCCCAAGGCGGTTTTGCCGTGCACACTTTGCACGGTTTAGCCTTGAATATTGCGATGCGCCATCCCGATTTGTCAGGTTTAAATCTCGAAAATTCGACCTTAGTCACTCCCACTCAAAGTCACCGCTTAATTCGCACTTGTGTAGAACTTTGGATCGCGGAAAATCCGCGCAGATATCAAGTTTTGTTAGAAGGACAGCAATTTGATGGAGAAGAAACGGAGAGATTGCGGCGCCAATCGGTTTTGAGGACGGAGATTTTGCCACAGTTAGCTAAAACTGTGATTCACGAGGCAAAATCTTCGGGTTTGTCGCCCGAACAGTTGTTAGAAATGAGCGCCCTTGATTCGGGAGACGGTTATGAAATTTTAGCGGTAGCTGGCGGTTTATATCAAAAATATCAAGCTTTGTTGAGGAGTCGGGAATTTATCGATTATGACGAGATGATTTTAGGAGCTTTGCGGGTGCTAGACAATCCAGCGGCGAAGGCGATCGAGCAAAAGCAAGTATTTGCCGTCTTTGAGGACGAAGCCCAGGATTCTACACCTTTGCAGACTAAGCTTTTGAAAATATTAGCTAGCGAAACCGACAGTCCTAACTCACTTGAAAATTTTATCAGAGTTGGCGACCCAAATCAAGCGATTAATTCAACTTTCACTCCCGCCGATCCGATTTATTTTCGGAAATTTTGCGAAGATTGCCAAATTGAAAATAAGTTAGCAACAATGGACGGCGCAGGCCGCAGCACTCAGGTGATAATCGATGCAGCTAACTTTATGTTGCAATGGGTAAATAGCTCGGAATTAGCAGGAACCGAACAGCCTTTTCGCGACCAAACTATTAAACCTGTCCCCAGCGATGACCCGCAAAAAAATGCCAATCCAGCTCCCATCGGTCGCGGCTTAGAATTGCATACTCCCCGCGACATTTACCATACAGTAGAGTTAATTGGTAAGCGGGTAATTGAGTTAGTCGAGGAATTTTTACCTGCGGATTTTGAATGGGGAAGTCAGGCTCAAAATATTGAATCCGGTGGAGAATCGAAGGATGAAGAAAATCGCCCCAAATTGCCCTTAGAAAATCTAAAATCGATGGCAGTTTTGGTGCGGGAAAACAAACAAGGCAAATTTATCAAAGAAGTCCTCGAAAATCCGCAAAAACACGGATTGAGCTGTGATTTGCGCAAATACGGGATTAAAATTGAGGATGTCGGGGAACGAGACAGACATTCTCAGGTTCCTTGGGAAATTTTAACACTGCTGCAATTTCTCGATCGCCCACACTCACCAGACTACCTGAAAGCAGCGTTAAAGATTTTGAGCGATCGGCAACTCATCCCCAAACAAGACTACAATACCTTTGCCACCAGCCCCGAACAATTCCTGTACCCAGGCCCGCTAGACCCCCAGCAGTCAGAACCAGTTCGCAAATGCCGTTATTTTTGCTGCGGTTTGCTGCAAGCACGCTTAGAACTGCCACCATACCAAATTATCTCATTTTTAGCCTTAGCGCTGCAATACGACCAAACAGAATTAGCCACTGCGGACAAATTAGCAGAACGAGTAGCAATCCAAACCGCCGGCAACAATTCAATGAGTAATATTTTGGGAGTGCTGAGCGAAATTGTGAGTTCCGAAAGATTTGAACCTGTAGATGCAGACGACAAAATAGAAGAACGCTACACCAGCAAAGGTCAACTCACAATTATTACCATGCACAAAGCCAAAGGCTTAGATTGGGATTGCGTATTTTTGCCATTTTTGCACGACCAAACCATACCGGGAAGTTTACGAGTTTTGCCACAAACTAGATTTCTAGGAGATTTCACTTTAGCCGAGGTAGCCAGAGCACAAATTCGAGCGAGTTTGCACGAAAAATATCCATTACCAAATCTGGGAGAAGCGTGGGAACAAGCAGGTTATTTGAAAACAGCAGAAGAGTTCCGCTTGCTTTACGTAGCCATGACGCGAGCCAAAAGTTTGCTGTGGATGGCGGCGGCGAAGAAAGGGCCTTTTACTTGGAACAAGCCGGAGAATTTGCAAGAGCAAAAACCTTGTCCGGTGATGCCTGTTTTGAAACAGCATTTTCCGGGGAATGTGATGTTGTAAAATAGATTTGTGAAACGAACCGCGAAGAAAGGTTCGTAGTGCGGACTTCAGTCCGCAGCTTGAGAGCGGACTGAAGTCCGCACTACGAACCGTTTTTGTTATGGTCAATCTATCGGACATGATATGAAATATAATTGTACTAAAACTAACTATGACCAACCCAGAAATTCGCACAGCTAACGTCACAATTCCCAACGGAGATTTGCAAATCGCCGCTTACCTAGCCCAACCCGCCGGCGCAGGACAATTTCCCGCAGTTATCGTGATTCAAGAAATTTTTGGTGTCAACGCACACATCCGCGATGTTACTGACAGAATAGCAAAGGAAGGATATGTGGCGATCGCCCCAGCCATCTACCAACGTCAAGCCCCCGGCTTTGAAACCGGCTACACGCCCGAATCCATCAAAATCGGCAGAGAATACAAAGAACAAACTACCGCATCCCAACTCCTCAGCGACATCCAAGCCGCCATCGATTACCTCAAAACCTTACCATCCGTCAAAGCGCAAGGTTTTGGCTGCATCGGTTTCTGCTTTGGCGGACACGTCGCCTACCTCGCCGCTACTTTGCCCGAAATCAAGGCTACAGCCTCGTTCTACGGCGCCGGTATCGCCACTCTCACCCCCGGAGGCGGATCTGGGACGATCGCCCGCACAGCAGACATTAAAGGCACTCTCTACGCCTTTTTTGGCACTCAAGACGCCAGCATTCCCAAAGAACAAGTTGACCAAATCGCCGCAGAATTGGAAAAACACAGAATTCCCCACCAAATTTTCGGTTACAATGCCGACCATGGCTTCTTCTGCGACCATCGCGGCAGTTACAACGCTACCGCAGCAGCCGAATCGTGGGTGCAGGTGAAGCAGCTATTTCAACACGAACTTCAACCAACTTAGAGAGTGGAAGAGGCGTAGAGGGGGAGAGTGGGAGAGTGGGAGAGTGGGGGAACATCTTCCTTCAACATATGACAACTGTCAACTGACAACTAACAACTGACAACTGACAAATAAACTGTCAACTGTCAACTAACAACTGACAACTGACAACTGACAACTGACAACTGACAACTGACAAATAAACTGACATGAATTCCAAATCTACAGGTTCTCAAAGCGCAAAACCATCCTTTTCAATGGATGATTTTGCTAAAGCCCTCGAACAGCACAATTATGAGTTCCAGAAGGGACAAGTAGTGCGCGGCAAAGTGTTCGAGTACGACTCAAATGGCGCGTATGTTGATATCGGCGGCAAGTCTTCGGCTTTTTTGCCGATCGAAGAAGCTGCTTTGAGAACCGTAACGGATTTGTCGCAAGTGGTTCCGCTAGACGAGGAACGGGAATTTTTAATTATCCGCGAACAAGATGCAGACGGTCAAGTTACTCTGTCTCTGAAACAGTTACAAATTCAGCAAGCTTGGGAAGATTTGGTTGCTTTGCAGGAAACTGGTAAAGTGCTTCAGGTGCGGGTTTCTGGGGCGAATAAGGGCGGCGTGACGGTGGATGTTGAGGGGATGCGCGGTTTTATTCCCCGATCGCACTTAGCCCAACGCGATAACATAGAATCGCTGATCGGTCAATCTTTGACCGTGAATTTCTTGGAAGTCGATCGCGAACGAGAAAAACTCGTGCTTTCCCAGCGGATGGCGACTCAATCGAATGCCTTCACTCAGTTACAAATCGGTCAGTTAGTTGAAGGAAAAGTCAGCAGCATCAAGCCTTTTGGCGTGTTTGTGGACTTGGAAGGAGTTAGCGGTTTGCTACACATCAAGCAAGTCAGCCAAAAATATATTGAGAACCTCGGACAAGTTTTTGCCCCTGGCCAACCCCTGAAAGCCGTGGTGCTTGACCTCGATCAAAGTCGCGGCCGGATTTCGCTTTCTACTCGGGTACTCGAAAATTATCCAGGGGAAATGGTGGAGAAAATGGCGGATGTCATGGATACCGCAGAAGAGCGATCGGAACGTGCTCGAAAAACTCTTTCTTAGACCTTGACAATTTTACTCGTTTACTCGTTTTCACGCAATTCTGGAAACGAGTAAACGAGGGAAAAATGGGTTATATAAGTTCGTAGTGAGGACAAAGCGTCCTTCTCCCAGGTTCGATCGTTCGGACTTCAGTCCTGATAATTTCGGGGATTTAGGAATATTCGCCTTTACTACAAACCATCATTTTCATTAAACAGTTTTAGCCGCCGTCGAACTTGTTTCAGTCTCCACCTGTGCTTCCACCAGCCAAGCATTTTCCATATCTAATGATTGTTTGTGCTGATAAACTGGTAAGTCAAACCAGAAAGTGGTGCCCACATTAACTTCGCTAACTAAATTAATTTTAGTGTGGTGCTTGTCAATAATGTTTCTGACAATCGAAAGACCTAATCCCGTGCCTTCTAGAGTGTGGACTCGGTTTTCTACCCGGAAAAAGCGATCGAAAATTGCCTGCTGATCTTCGGGATCTATGCCAATCCCAGTATCAGAAATTTCGATCCGCACCACCGGAAAATGGCTGGTATTTGGTGGAAATTTGTGGGTTCCGGATGCGCCGTCTTTGCGTGGATGAGCATCCGACTCTAGCAAATAGGCTCGAATTGCCACCTTACCGCCGGACTCCGTAAATTTTAAGGCATTTCCTACTAAATTTGCAAATACTTGCAGCAGCAAATCGTAATGACCTAATGCAGGCGGCAAACAGGGGTCAACTTCTTGCTCTAATTCGATGCCTTTATCCTTGGCATTCAACTGATAAGTCCGCAGGGTTTGTTCCACTGCTTGTGGGAGGTCAACCGCGTCTAATTGATAAATTCGGCAGGATTCTAGGCGCGATAAGTCTAATACATCGTTGACTAAACGGGTGAGGCGATCGGTTTCTCGATTGGCAATTTCTAGGAATTCCCGGCGTTCGCTTTCTAGAAGGTCTTCTCCGTATTCGTGGAGAGTCTCGATAAAAGATTTGATATTAAATAAAGGGGTTCTCAATTCGTGAGAAACATTGCTGATAAAATTACTTTTAGCCTCATTTAGTTCTACTTCGCGAGTGATGTCCTGCACTGTCATTGCAATGCCTTTGAGACTTTCTCGATACTGTTCAGAACCTTGATGCTTTGAGGTTTGCTCGTAGAAAGTACACTCGATCGCGATCGGGCGTTGCGACTCGGTGCAGGTATCTTCCTCGTCGCGCACGCAGCTTTTGCACAGAGGTTCGGCGCCCGGGGCTTTGTGGAGAATTACGGTGGTTAGCAGAATCCGAATTGTACGGTTGACAGGTTCGCTCAGAGTAATGCGAAATTCGCCTCCTTCGCGATCGCCCGCAGCTATTTCGTGCAGGGGTCTTGCCAACTCGCGCTGCACTTCGGCTGGTAAAATATTTACGACGTTAATGCCGATCGCATTTTTACCTTCCCATCCAAAAATTCGTCGCCCAGTCGGATTAACTAAAATCACCTGCAAATTTGCATCCAGCAAAAGTGCACCATCAGCAATTGTGGAAACTAAAGTTTCTAACTTCGCTTTTTCCGCTGTCAACTCTTCAATATTTTGTTCTTCATAACTTTCTAATTTCTCGGCCATCTCGTTAAAACTGCCAATCAACTCGCCCAATTCTCCCCCTAAAGGCAGGTCAACTCGCTGCTTAAAATTCCCGCCCGCGATATTTTTGACCCCAAATACTAATTGTTTGATCGGGTGAGTAATTGTCAGCGCATTAAATACAGCGCCCAAAATCACCATCACCCAAATGGTGACAAATACTGCTAAAGTGACATCCCTGGTTAGATTTGAAGAGATAACTGCTGCGGGATTGGGGTTAATGCCGATCGCCAGCACCCCCAAATATTTGTCTTCGTGAATTAGCGGCACAAATACGTCAGTAACTTCTCCGTCTGGCGTCAAATGCTGCCGCACCAAAGGTAAAGAAGTTAAATTTCTCGCCTCAATGTCGGCGATAAAATTATCCGGGAGTTTAATTTGGCGGCGCAGTGTCAGGGAAGTGCGCACCTCCGATTCCGAGAAGGGTATCCCCAGGAAAATATCCCCTGCATCGTCGGCGTACAGCATATAGCGGACGCTGGAGGTGCTGCTGTAAAATTGGCGGGAAAAACGGGCCACTTCGGAGCGATCGTTGTTCGCAATCAGTGGCGCCACATTTGCCGCTAACAGCAGGCCGAGGTCGCGGCCGTAGCGAGTATCGTTAAGTCGGGCGTCTAGCTGAATAGTATTCACAGCCCAGAATGTCAGGCCGCTCATAATTAACGACACTACGAGAGTAGCACCGGCCATGAGGCGAGTCTGGAGGGTAAAATCCGACCACCAGCGGGCAATAATTTCTCCGATTTTGTTTAGTATGGCCAGCATTTGAGCAGTTCACCAGTTAAATATTAAAAGCAAGATTAAGTAGAAGTCATTAGTCATTGGTCCTGCCGTCATTGGTCCTGCCGTCGGGCCGTCATTGGGCATTGGCCTGCGCAGGTCATTGGTCAAACAGGTCATTGGCCTGCGCAGGTCATTGGTCAAACAGGTCATTGGTCCTGCCGTCATTGGTCATCAGGAAGAAGGAAGAAGGAAGAAGGAAAAATATCTACACAGAAATTTTTTTAGCGCTCCGTATTTTACGTTTAATTAGGTAGATTTGCTTAATATAGTTTTTGGTCGATCGAATTTTATGCTGCGACTTGTCCGCTACCGCCACCGCAGATGTGCCAAACTTCATTGTCGCACTTCTACCTTAAAATTGCTCTGCTTTTGGGCGGCCAAAACCTGTATCCTCCGGGGCTTTAATTCTACCTTCTGCCTGCGGGATCTCTGGTATCCCCAGCATCTCCAGCTTTCCGATAGCAGCGGCCTGCTGGCCGCAATTCCTAATTTCGAT